>CAYFWA010000777.1:0-3664 GCA_964346625.1 uncultured Myxococcales bacterium | reverse complement strand
CAGTCAACATTTCATAAGCGCAGTACAAATCCCGTTGAGAAATTCGGACAGAACCTTTTTTACTCCTGGTTGTGCTTTCCCTCCGTCCATCTTGCGACCTGACGGGCACCGTAGTGACGAGCCCGACGAGCCCAGATCCCTGGGGAGCCTCACATGTCGACTCGACCCGACAAGCCCGACGAACCCGACAAGGCCAACGAACCCGACAAGGCCAACGAACCCGACAAGCTCGACAAGCCTGGCAAAACCAGCAGGCCCGACAGCCCACCCGGGGCTGCCACCTCGGCCACCTCGAGCGGTTCCGGCACGCGCAGCGGGTCGGGCCGCCTCCGGCGCTGCCGACCCCAACCGGTCACCCCGGACCAGCAGACCCCGGACGCCGACTACCCGTCGCTGGCCGAGCACCTCTCCGCCGAGCTCCCCAATCGGCGAGTATTTTTGCAGAAAGCAGGCGCGATGGTGTTTGCGGCGGGGCTGCTCCCGGCGTGCCAGCAGGCCCTCGGCGCGGGCGACGCGGACGCGGACGCGGACGTGAACGCGGGGGCAGATGCAGACACAGACGCGGGCGTTCCCGGCGATGCCACCGCGGGCAGGACGGATGGGAGCCCCGACGCCCAGGCCCGGCTGCCGGGGGGCGAGCAGTGGCCCGACTATTTCACCGTGCGCATCCCCGCCCAAGAGAACCTCGATCTCGAGATCGAAGGGGGCTGGCGGTACATCTTCCACGTGGACGCGGCCACCGCCGACGAAGACGCCTACCTGACCCTGCGCGACGCCCTCCCGGAGGCGGCGGATCGGTGCGCCGAAACCCTGCGCACCTTCAGCCACCAGGAGCTCAGTACCCTGGTGGGTTTCGCCGAGGCCGAGGACAGCCTGCTCGAGACCCTCGACCGCCTGGTCATGGAGCGCGAAGGCCATGAGCGCCCCACCGTCGAAGCCGTGGCGCTGCACATCTCGTCAGTCGAGCAGTACTACATGCCCGGCGCCATGCGGCGGCCCGAGTGGCCGCGATGACCAGGCTGTCACCGATGCAAGCGACCCGGTCTGCTCATTGTAGCGCCCGGCGTCGCGTGCCGGCCCGCGCGTGGATGGCCGCCGCGCCGATCGCGCTGATCGTGCTGCTGGGTGCGGCGTGCGGCCAGGTCGCCCCGAGCAAACCGGGCGATGGTTCGGTACCCGACGGCTATTTCTACAGCTCCGACTGCCATCCCGACGCCGACCCGGACCAGGACGGTATCGATAGCCTGACGGAGGGTTGCCGCGAAGAGCTGGATTCGGACGGGGACGCCATCCCCGACTACCTGGATCGGGACAGCGACAATGACCACATCTCCGACACCGTGGATTTCGACTACTGTGGGGACGGCCCCCCACCCCCGGACACCGACGGCGACGGGCTCGCCGACTTCCGGGATCCCGACGCAGACAACGACGGGATCCCCGATGGGCAGGAAAACCGCGGCGGCTCCGAGAGGCTGGGGGCCTGCGAGCAGCCCTGCGACCCCGCGGCAGCGGCCGCATGCGGCGAGCTCGCGGACTGCAACCCGGTCCACCGGGTCTGCGTCAACGCGCAGTGCCTGGAAGGGAGAACCGACCCGTGCTCGGCGGACACCGACGCCGATGGTCTACCCGACCCCCAGGATCCGGTGACCCTGTGCGGTGAGGATCCGGGTCTGTACCTCTGGCCGGTGGGCGCCGGCGTCACCCTCGCCCTCGGTGAGACCGTGCTCCGCGACTTCGTGCCCACCGACGCCAGCGAGCTGCTGGTCACGACCCTCGACGACCACGCGCCCGACCATCCCCTGGCGGGCGCCTCGCTGACCCGGCCCGCCACGGCCCTGGACGCCGCGGGCGCCCAGGACGCCGCGCTGGCCGCCCTGCAGGGGCTGCCCGGCGTGGCGGTGGTGGAGCAGCGGTCGGGCGAGGTGGTGCCACGCCTGCTCGAGGACATCGGCGCGGGAGGACGCTACCTGGTGCTCCAGACAGCCAACTCCACCGATCTCGGCACGCTGCGCAACCGCGTGCTGCGCCGGATTTCGGGCGCCGCCTCCGCGATCCTCCCCCCTCCCGCGGGCATCACCGACACCCGCTTCGTGCTCGGAATCCTCACGCTGCGCCGCCCCGCCGACCCGTGCGAGCCAGCGCTCGGCGACGCCATCGTCCACGTGCTCACCCTCGCCCGCGAGCCGGACGCAACGCCGGGTAGCGCGACAGCCGACGCCCTCTCGGATTTCACCTCCGGTGCGGCGGTGGCTTGGCAGCGAGGGGCCTCCCTGGAGCGCGAGTGCGAGTACCACCCTCCCCCGACCGCGGATCCAGCCCCCGACCCTGATCCGAACCCCGCGGCGTTGAGCCTGCTTTTCGAGGCCGTCCCATCCTCCCTGCGCGTCGGGGTAGAGCGCCGGGTTGGCGACCACTCTCTACTCGTGGAGTTCCCCCGCCACCCCGACCAGGGGTTCCGCTTCGCTCCCCAGAGCAACGCGGTCACCCTCGCCGCCACGGCCCTCACCCCGACTGACCGCGCCGTGGTCTACTCCTACCTGACCTGGACCTACTACAACGTCCCCTGCTGGCGCTGAGCCACCAGCCGCAAGCCGCGGCTAGCGAACCGCGGGCCGCGAGCCGCCAATCCTCTAACGCGTATTGCATTTCTGAGATTCAAGGTCATGTTTGTCTTAATGTGCGGCTGCAGCCCAAGGAGACAAAACATGTGCTTAATCAGGACGTTAAAAAACAAACTCCATCTCGCGCCAAAACAGGGGTTGCTCGGCCTGACGGCCGTATTCGCGACATCTGCCCTGCTGACGGCAGGTTGCTCGGCAGGCCAGACCGACTCTGCCACCCTGAGCCAGGCGCGGCAGGCGTCCTCCACCGAAACGCGATCCACCGATCGTGGCGGAGATCGTGGCGGAGATCGTGGCGGAGATCGTGGCGGAGATCGTGGCGGAGATCGTGGCGAGGATCGTCGTGAAGCCCGTGGCGAATCCGCTCGCACCCCCAAGGGCCCCAAGGACCGCAAGGGCTCCAAAGCCCCCAACCACCCCAAGGAGAAACCCATGAAGCTCCGCGAGCTCACCCAACGCGAGGCGGCGGTGATCCTGCACAAGGGCACCGAGCCAGCCTACTCGGGCAAATACAACAAGCACGACGCCAAGGGCACCTACGAGTGCAAGCGCTGCGGCGCGGCGCTGTTTCGCTCCGACGCCAAGTTCGACTCAGGCAGCGGCTGGCCCTCCTTCGAGCAGGCCCTGCCCGGCGCGGTCAAGGAGGTCCCGGACGCCGACGGCCGCCGGACCGAGATCGTGTGCGCCCGCTGCGGCGCCCACCTCGGCCACGTGTTCCACGGCGAGCGCATGACCCCCCGCAACACCCGACACTGCGTGAACTCCATCTCCCTGGAGTTCGAGCCCGGCGAGCCCTCCAAACCCGCTCCCGATTCCGCTCCGAAGTAGAAGCTCACCCACGCGAGGTGGACCGAATCGGTCTCCGACCGATTCGGAGAGATCAAGGCCCTGCTCGAGCGACGCGGCGCGCTGATCCCCGACTTCGACATCGCCCTCGCGGCGCACGCCCAGGCACACGGCGCCACCCTCGTCTCGGCCAATCTCGCTCGTCTCGGCCAATCTCGCTCGTCTCGGCCAATCTCGCTCGTCTCGGCCAATCT
>CAYFWA010000776.1:2160-3669 GCA_964346625.1 uncultured Myxococcales bacterium | reverse complement strand
CTGTCGGTGGGGCTCAAGCGCAAGCTGCTCGAGAGCCGGCATCGCGCGGAGCTGCAGGAGGCGCTCGGGCAGCAGGCCTTTGCGCTGTGGGAAAGCGACGTGACGGCCTTCGATCCGGCCATCGAGCCGGCGCTGGTGGAGCAGTCGCGGCTCGAGGCGGACTACGTGCAGCGGCTGGCGGGGGCGCGGATCGGGTTTCGAGGCGAGGAGCTGACGCTGTCGACGCTGCGGCGTCACACGACGAGCCCGGACCGCGAGACACGCCACGCGGCGGAGCAGGCCCGCTGGGGGTGGTTCGACGAAAACGGCGCGACGCTGGACTCGCTTTTCGACGAGCTGGTGCGGCTGCGCACGGACATGGCAAGGCAGCTCGGGTTCGGGAGCTACGTGGAGCTGGGCTACCGCTTGATGCAGCGGGTGGACTACTCGGCGACGGACGTGGCGCGGTTTCGGGAGCAGGTGCGCGAGCACGTGGTGCCGCTGGCGGCGCAGCTCAGGCAGCGGCAGGCGGCGCGGCTGGGGGTGCGGCAGATCTGCTTTTGGGACGAGGCGGTGCACGGGCCGGAGGGCAACCCGGTGCCGGGCGGGGGGCCCAAGTGGATGCTGGAGCAGGCCCACGGGATGTTCGCGGCGATGCACCCGGAGCTGGCGGGGTTTTTCCGGGTGATGGACGAGCGGGGGCTGCTGGATCTGCAGGCGCGCGAGGGCAAGGCCGACGGAGGCTTTTGCACGGGGTTCCCGGTCTACGGGCTGCCGTACATCTTCGCGAACTTCAATGGGACCAAGGCCGACGTGGAGGTGTTCACCCACGAAAGCGGCCACGCGCTGCAGTTTTACCGCAGCGCCGGGGCGCCGCTGCTGGACTACGTGTGGCCGACCACCGAGTCGTGTGAGATCCACTCGATGGCCCTGGAGTTTCTGAGCTGGCCCCACCTGGAGCGGTTTTTCGGGGAGCAGGCCGAGCGGTTCCGGCGCAACCACCTGACCGATTCGCTTTTGTTTCTGCCCTACGGGGTGACGGTGGACCACTTCCAACACCGGGTCTACGAGCGGCCGGAGGCCACGCCGGCCCAGCGCAAGCAGATGTGGCAGGAGCTCGAGCAGCGCTACCTGCCGTGGCGACGCTACCGCGACCTGGGCTACCCGGCCGGGGGTGGATTCTGGCAGCTCCAGCGCCACATCTACATCCACCCGTTTTACTACATCGACTACACGCTGGCCCTCACCTGCGCGCTGCAGCTCTGGGTGCGGGCCCGGCAGGAGCCGGAGACGGCCCTGGCGGACTACCTGGCGCTGTGCGATCGCGGCGGCACCCTGCCCTTCCAGGCCCTGGCGCGCTCCAGCGGCCTGGTTTCGCCGCTGGATCCGGGCGCGCTGGCGGGAGTGGTGGGCCACGCCCGCGCGGCGCTGGAGGACCTGGCGGCGCGCTGCTCGCGGGATGGGTGCACGACGTAGGGTGGCACACGCCATTGGGTGGCACACGCCATTGGGTGGCACACGCCATTGGGT
>CAYFWA010000776.1:0-2060 GCA_964346625.1 uncultured Myxococcales bacterium | reverse complement strand
CACGCCATTGGGTGGCACACGCCATTGGGTGGCACACGCCGTTGGGTGGCACACGTCATTGGGTGGCACACGCCGTTGGGTGGCACACGCCATTGGGTGGCACACGCCATTGGGTGGCACACGCCGTTGGGTGGCACACGTCATTGGGTGGCACACGTCATTGGGTGGCACACGCCGTTGGGTGGCACACGCCATTGGGTGGCACACGTCATTGGGTGGCACACGCCATTGGGTGGCACACGCCGTTGGGTGGCACACGCCGTTGGGTTGGCGTCTGTACCCCGGAGGGCGGGCGCCGAAGCGGAGGGCGGGCGCCGGAGCGGAGGGCCGGCGCCGGAGCGGAGGGCCGGCGCCGGAGCGGAGGGCCGGCGCCGGAGCGTAGGGCCGGCGCCGGAGCGTAGGGCCGGCGCCGAATCGAAGGAGGCAGAGCCTGGCTAGGCAGAGCCGCGCCGTGGTACCATGGAGTGGTGTGACATCGCTTGGCTGATCGCTTGGCTGCTCGGGCAGGAGGTATCCCAGCATGAAGAGGCGCGATCGCGATCGATATCGACCCCCGCGGCCGGTCCGGCCGGCGCAAGAAACGGAGTCGCCGGGATACCCGAGCGCGAAGGAGGCGGGGGTGACGCGGCGCGGGCTGCTGCAGCTCGTGCTGGGGGGCGGCGCGGCAGCGGCCGGGAGCCTGCTGCTGCCCGAAGTGGCCGAGGCGCGCCGGATGCGGGGCGTGGTGCGACGGCCCCGCTACAAGGTCGCGGTGAAGCTGGTGCCGCCGTATCGGTTCAAGGGCTGCCGCTCGGCCATCGTGGAGATCGTGGGCCGGACCTACACCCGGGATGCAAGCAAGTTCTACTCGGATCCCAAGGAGCTCGCGGGGATCCAGCGGGTGGTGCGGTCGGTGCTGGGCCGGTTCAAGTGCGCCGACCTCAAGGGGCGGCGGCGGACGGCGGTGCTCAACGCGCTGCGCTCGGCGCTCACGGATCACTACCGGAAGCGACGCAAGAAGCGCTATGGTGGGATCAACTATTTGCGACTGAAGGAGAAGTGACGGGCGGCGCGAAGTGGGTAGCGTGGTAGGGTTTGCCGACGCAGCCGCAGGTGCGCACGCGGTCGGCGACGCTGGCGCGGACTTGGCCGGATCCGCGAGCGTGGGGGCGGGGGCTGGAACAGGGAAGGGGACGGGGACAGGCGCTTACGTTGCAGGGAATGCACAGAAGCGCCACCCTTTCGGGATCAGTGGATCAGTGGATTCAGTCGATCAGTGGCTAGCTGGACGGGAGCATGACTGGAGGATCGTGACCGGACCATGAGGAGAGCAGAGCCGACACCGGGGGCGGGGGCGCTTCCACCGGGTTGGTGTCCACGGCATCGCCGGCCCCGGGGCCGCGATGGCGTGTGTGCGCTGTGCGCCGCGGAAACGCAGGCGCCGAGCCGCGCCGAGGGCCGCGTGGTGTGGGCGGTGGTGGCGCTGGCGGTGCTGGCGGGCGGCGGCGCGGTGGCGTACTCCATCGTGTATGGCCGCGATGACGCGGGGAGCGCTGCTGGCGGTGGCGGTGGCGCCGATGGCGACGGCGCTGGCTCCGGCGCCGCGGTGGCCCGGCTACGTTCCGGTCAGGGTCGGGCCTTTACCCACGCGCTGCGCGGCTCGCTTTCGAGTCCGGATGCCCCCGAAGGAAACGAGGCCGCCGGTGGCTCGCGGCGGACTTCGTCGTCGTCGTCGTCGTCGTCATCGTCATCGTCCTCGTCGTCATCGTCATCGTCATCGTCCTCGTCGTCATCGTCATCGTCATCGTCGCCGAAGGCCAGGGCGAGTGGACACGCCGGCGCCGGCGCGAGTCGGTCCGAACGTCTGCGTCGCGGTCGCCGCTACCGCCAGGGGCATCGCCGGCGCCAGGGGCGCAGCGGGCGCCGCCCCCGCCCCCGGTACCACCCCCGACGGCTGCGGGTGGTGCGCGTGCCCACGCCGGGGCAACCCCAGGTCATCCGGATCCAGCCGGAGGGTCGTCGGCTGAGACCGCGGCCGCGGCCACGGCGGGGGATCGCTTCGCCAGGGTCGGGGTCGGGGT
>CAYFWA010000775.1:1298-3671 GCA_964346625.1 uncultured Myxococcales bacterium | reverse complement strand
CTTCCCCGCCCAAGACCCCCCCCACCGACACCTCCGAGCCCCCCGCGGCGGGTCCGGGGTGGGCCGCGCCGCTGCTGGCCGCGCTGGGCTACGGCTGCAGCGGCTTTTTCGTCGCCCACCTGGTGCACCCCAACTTCGCCTACTCGGCGGCCTGGCTGCCCTGGCTGCTGGGCGCCCTGCACGGCCTGGCCCACCGCGGTCGCGCCCTCGATGCCGCCCTGGCCGCCCTGTTCGTGGCCCTGGCCGTGCTGGGCGGGGGGCTGCAGCTCGTCTACTACGGCTTCGCCTTCGCCTTCGCCCTGACGATCACGTGGACCCTGACCGCGGCCGAGCCCGACCACCGCGCCCGGCTGGGCCGCCTCGGCGCCATCGCCGGCTGCTTCGCCCTCGGGCTGGGCCTCGCCGCCGTGCAGCTTCTGCCCACGGCGGCCTTCGCGGACCTGTCGGTGCGAGCCCACGGGGTCACCCTGGAGGTCGCCCGCTCCTACCGGCTGCCGGCGCGCCAGACCCTGCACCTGCTGGTGCCATACCTGTTCGGGCTGCCGGGCCAGACGCCCTGGGTTGCGGGCCAGAACTTCCACGAGGCCTTCGGCTACTTCGGCGTGCTCGCGATCCCCCTGGCGGGCGCGGCCCTGGCGCGGCGCGGGCACCGGGCCCAGGTAGTCCCCCGGTGGGTGCTGGCGGCCGCCGCGGCCCTGGCCCTGCTCGCGGCCACCGGCCCCGAGGGAATCGTGGACCTGCACCGGTGGCTGTTTGCCTGGCTGCCCGGCTTCGACCGGTTCCGGGCCCACGGCCGCCTGCTCTACATCGCCGGGATCGCCGCCCTGCTGCTGGCGGCCCACGGCCTTTACGACGTCCTGCACGCCGATCCCACGATCGCCCGCCGGGCCAGGCGCTGGCTCGCGGGCGCTTCGGCCCTGGCGCTGGGCAGTATCCTCGCCGCCTGGCTGCTGGCTGCCGGGTCGTCGGGGTCGCCGGGGTCGCTGGGGTCGCCGGGATCGCCAGGTCCGCTCCCCGCCGTCACGGCCGCCCTCGCCCGCCAGAGCGCCCTGGGCGCCGCCTCGGTGGTGGCCGGCGGCTGGGTGCTGGTGGCCCTCGGGCGCCGGCTCCGGCTGGCGGCCCCCCTGCTGGGGGCCGGCCTGGTCGCCATCCAGCTCGTGGACCTGCTTTGGGTGGGCCGTGCCCTCATCGGCGTGACGAACCCGCCCGCGGGCACCGACGTGGCCCGCCGCGCTCACCGCCCCCCTGCCGCCATCGCGGCGGACCCGCAGCGCGCCCACCACCCGCACCGCGTTCTGTATGCCCGCGGCAGCTACTTCATGCTGCAAAACGCCGGCCTGCTGCACGGCTACGACAACCTGCGCTCCTACAGCCCCGTGATGCTCCGCCGGGTCTACGACCTGCTCCACCTGGCCGATCGCGGTCGCTTCGCGCCCTGGCGTCGCCTGCCCGTGGATCACAACCTCATCAGCGTGGGCCGCGTAGGCCGCCGCTCTTCCCCGGTGCTGAGGCTGCTCGGCGTGAAGTACCTGCTGCGCCACGACCGCCCCGGCGGACCCCCCGGCCGCCGCCGGGACCTGCGCTGGCGCGCGCGAGCCCTGCCCGATCCACTGCCCCGCGCCTTCGTGGTGCACCGCAGCCGGCTCGTCACCGAGCCCGCCGCGCGGGCGCGCCTCATGCGCTCTTTCGATCCCGGACGCCTCGCCGTGGTGGAGTCTGCGGCAGCCAACCTCCCCTCCTCCGGCGCTGATTCGTCACCAGCCGACCGCGAAACCGCGGGCCGTCCTGGGCTCCGAGGCCGCTCCGCAGGAAGGAGCCGGGGTCCCGGGGGGACCGGAGATCGCGTCGAGGTGACCCACCGCTCCCGGTGCACGGGCGCCGCGGACCTGCAGGTCTTTACCGCCCGAGCCGGGCTGCTGGTGTTCACCGAGGCCTGGCACCCCGGCTGGCGCGCCACCGTGGACGGCGACCCGGTCCCCGTGCACCGCGTGGATCACGCCTTGATCGGCCTTCGACTCCCCCCGGGGAAACACCGAGTTGCGCTGCGCTTCGACCCGCCGAGCCTGACCTGGGGCGCGCTCGTATCCGCCGCCTCGCTGCTGGCCCTGCTCGCCCTGGTGCTGCTACCCTGGCTCCGTCGCCGGGAACCTTTGCAGGGACGTGGCGTCCCACCCGCTGGCGCCCCTTGACAGCAGCCCGAGGCGTTCGCAGCCTTCGGGCTGATCCCGAGCCGAAATCTCACGGGGTGTCCAGAGTCGAGGAGGGTGGAGAAAGGACGAGAAAGGACGAGAGCGCCATGCGCAAGGACAACGACGACAAGAGCGCCATGCGCAAGGACAACGACGACAAGAGCGCCATGCGCAAGGACAACGA
>CAYFWA010000775.1:0-1198 GCA_964346625.1 uncultured Myxococcales bacterium | reverse complement strand
CGACAAGAGCGCCATGCGCAAGCGCAACGACGACAAGAGCGCCATGCGCAAGCGCAAGGAGGAGGTGGACGAGAGCCCTCAGCCCGACGCGGCCTCATCGAAGCCACCAAAGCCCGACCCGCCCGCCACGGAGGGCGTCCCGGCCGGGCACGGAGTGGCGGGGGACGTGGCGTCCCCCGCCGGCGCAGCCGAGGACGCACCGCCGGAGATCGCTCAGGTCAAGCGCATCCGGAGCGCGCCCAAGGCCGTGGTGGGCGCGCTGCTGCTGGCAGTGAGCCTGATCACGGTGTACGTGATGCGCGACGGCTGGCGGTACTGGCTGCAGGAGGGAACGCCCCAAGATCTCGGGCGCGCCGAGGAGGCGGTGACCAAGGGCGACCTGCGCCACAACACCTACGTCAAGCTAACCGCCCGGCCCATCCATGCCTCCGAGGGGCGCCTGACGACCCTGGACGCGCCGCCGGGCTGCGTCACCGGGCCCGAGCGCACGCTATATTACACCTTGCTGGCCGAGACCGGGGACCGGCTGGTGCTACGCACCGATCGCAGCCTCCGCGAGGCCCAGAAGATCCCGGAGCGGGTGACGATAAAGGGGCGATTGCTGCGGCTCGAGACGCTGCCGGAGATCCACCGGATGTACAAACGCTTCCTGTATCGGTTGACCGACTGCCGGCGGCGCCCCCGAGACTGCGATCGGACCCTGCTGGTGGGCGCCGACATCCCCCGGAAAAACCTCCTGCCCCTGCTCGGCAAGGCCAAGGCCATAGCCCACGGTGAGGCGGGCCACCGCATCGAGGTGTATCCCCAGACGCCACTGTTTCTGACGTTCCGATACGAAAACCAGTGGGACTATCGATTGTCGAAGCTGACCAAGGCCGAGGCGCTGGCGCGGGTAAAGGCCCTCGGCTTGCCCTGGGCGCACACCGAGTCCGAGGGCGACGATCACTACTTCGTGATCCAGGCTCCCGCCAAGGTGGCCAAGCGGCTCATCGACGCCCAGCGACGTGGGAAGGCCTACTCCATCTCCCAGCGTACCGCCAGCTACCTCACCACGCTGGGACGGCTGAGCCGCGAGGGGGACGAGCTGGTGATCAAGCGGGTCGGTCCCGGGTTTCCCGAGGACTACGTGATTCCACCTTCCCGGGCGAGAGGCGAGGCCCCGGCGAGAGGCGAGGCCCCGGCGAGAGGCGAGGCCCCG
>CAYFWA010000774.1:0-3671 GCA_964346625.1 uncultured Myxococcales bacterium | reverse complement strand
TCCGGCTCCGCTTCCGGCTCCGCTTCCGGCTCCGCTTCCGGCTCCGCTTCCGGCTTTGCAGCCTCGGCAGCCTCGGCCTTGGCCGCCTCCGACTCCGTCTCCGCCTCCGACTCCGCCTCCGACGCTTTGGCCTCCGCCTCGATCTTTGCCTCTGCCTTCGGCGCCGGCTGCGCTGCTGCGTCCTCGGCCGTCGGCTCCGCCGCCGTCTTCTTCTGGGCGCCGGCCTTGGAGCGCTGGGCCTTGACGGCCACCATCCGGTCCACGAGCTTTTTGCCCTGGCTGTCGAGCCGCGCGAACTTGACTCCCATCCCGTGGGGCTTGGTCGGGGTTTCCGGATCGAACTCCTTGATCCAGACCACCTTGCCCTCGCCGCGAATCAACCGCGTGGAGTCGGAAAGCAGCATCTCGAAGCGCAGCAGGGTCCCCACGGGCTTGGGAGACCGGCTCACGATGAAGATCCCGCCCTTGGAGACGTTGGCCGCGTACTTCTCGACGAAGGTGTCCACGTCGGGGTACTTGAGCCGAAAGCGCATCACCCCGGCGACCCGCTTGTCGCCGCGTTTCTCGGAGTTGCTCAAAGCCCGCTTCCTGTGCTCGCCGTCACGCCCCGCCCATCGCAGTGATTCCGAAAGGTGCGCCCGGCCGAGCCGTTGTATTCCGCAATTATCTGGACCGTTCTGTCTTGATTAGTAGTGTATCGCGGCCAACAGGTAACCGCCATAATATCCATCTCGGGCCGAATCGGCCACGTACTCGTAGTCCGTGTGCTGCTCGCCGAGCTGGGAAAAGCTGATGAACATCCAGGTGGTGGTAAACCCCGCCCGCAGGTGTACCTTCCAAAACACGCGCACGTCCACCTCCAGGCCAACCTGCACCCCGCCGCCCTTGGCCGTGCCATAGTGATAGGCGTTGGCGAGCTGGCCAAAAGACAGCGTCCCGAGCCCGGCGAGCTGCGCGCCCAGGCTCACCCGCTCGGTCCCCAGCGGGAAGCGGGCCCGCAGCTCGGGCTTGACCGAGAGGTACTGCACCCCGGCTACCAGCCCCAGATCCTGGCCAAAGCTGAACTGCAAGGCGTCCACCCCCAGCGCGATCCGCAGCACCGGGCTCGTAGCGCTGCGGTTGATGTTCCAGCGATACATCAGGTATCCCCCGATGCGCTGGATGGTGGTGGCGATCTGCTCGTTGTCGCTCTCCCGGTAGGAGACCACCCCCACGGCGCGCTGGAAGGAAAAACCCAGCCCCACGTTGGCCAGGGCGCGGTGGCGCGAAACGAAGGCCCCGGGAAACACCTCCACGTAGAAGGCCAGGGGCACCACCGGGGAGTTGGTCTCGTACAGCGGCTGGCGCCCGGGCTCTCCTTCCAGGTTGGCGAAGGTGAGCCGCCGGCCCCACAGCGCCAGCCCCACTCCGCCATGGATGGCGGTGAGCCACGGCGGCCGATCGCCGGTGTCGGGCTTGTCCGGCTCGTCGGGCTTGTCGGGGATGTCCGGCCGCGGGGGCGGGGGCCGCCGCACCCGCGGCCGCGGGTGGGATACACCCTCCACGCGGGAGACCCCGCTCCGGATTACCTTGAGGATGGCCTTCTTGCTCCAGCGGTTGAGCCGAAAGTACCGGTAGCGCACCACGCCGCCCTTGGTGATGCGGCCCGTGGCGCCGTCATGCACCCGCACCGCGAGCCACCAGCGACGGCGGCGGCGGTACACGTAAGAGGTGATCAGGGCATCCACGTGGGCCTTGCGGGCGATGCGCTGCAGGTTGGACTTCCGAGTCCAGCGCCGGCGGATGCCCAGCTCCCGGGCCGCGTCCACCAGGGCCTCGCGCGCCACCAGCTTCCACCGCTCGCGGATCTGGGACTCCAACCACCGCCGCACCCGCTTGTAGCCCGCCCCCTTGACCGACAGCACGGCCACGCGCTTGGTCTGGGCCTGTGCCGGCCGCGCGTCGCCGAGCAGCGACAGCCCCACGAGCAGCCCCAGGGTGATCCCTACGCCTCCTACGACGCTCGAGCGTCGTGGCATGTCAGCGCCTCCTCGCGTTGTAGTCCAGCTCCAGCGAGCCCTCCGGGGTCGCGCCTCCGCCAGCGCCAGCGCCTCCGGCCCCCGAACCCGGCGGGCCTCGTTGTGCTTCGAAATCTCCGCTGTCCCAGATGCCCTCGTCGCGTCCCTCGGACACGCCCTGGAAGTGCAGCGCGAACTCATCGGTGTTGGTGGCATTTTGCAGGGCCTGCTCGTAGCTGATCAAGCCCTCCTTGACGAGGGCGGTGAGGCTCTGGTCGAAGCTGACCATCCCGTAGGGGTGAAGCCCCTGGGCGATGGCGTCCCGGATCTCACGGGTGCGCTGGGGATCCAGGATCAGCTCCCGGACACGTGCGGTGTTGACCAGCACCTCCGCGGCCGGGACGCGCCCCTTGCCGTCGGCGCGCACGATGAGCCGCTGGGACACGGCGCCCACGAGCACCGAGGCGAGCTGCACCCGCACCTGCTCCTGCTGATGCATGGGGAACACGCTGATCACCCGGTTGATGGTCTCCACCGCGTCGAGGGTATGCAGGGTGGACAGCACGAGGTGACCGGTCTCCGCCGCCGTCATGGCCGTCTCGATGGTCTCGAGATCCCGCATCTCCCCCACCAGGATCACGTCGGGATCCTGGCGCAAGGCGGCGCGCAGCGCCTGGGCGAACGAGAGGGTGTCGAGCCCCAGCTCCCGCTGGTTCACCACGCACCGGCGGTCCTTGTAAACGTACTCGATGGGGTCCTCCACCGTGACGATGTGGCCGGCGCGGTGCTGGTTGATGTAGTCGATCATCGCCGCGAGGGTGGTGGACTTCCCCGAGCCCGTGACCCCGGTGACCAGCACCAGCCCCCGGGAACGCTTGGCCATGTCCACGATGGCGTCGGGGAGGCGGAGAGATTCGAAGGGGGGCACCTCCGAGGGGATCACCCGCAGGACCATTCCCACCTGCCCCCGCTGCCGGAACACGTTGACGCGGTAGCGCACTCCATCGGCAGTGCCGTAGGCCAGGTCCGCCTCGTGGGAGGTGGTGAACCGCTCCTTTTGCAGCGGGTTCATGATGGAAAAGGCGAACGTCTCCAGGGTCTCTGCGGTCAGGGCGTTGACGTCCTTGACCCCGCGCAGCTCTCCCTTGACGCGAAAAATCGGCGGGAGCCCGACCTTGAGATGCACATCGGAAGCGCCTAGCTGACGCGCCGCACCGAGAACCCGATCGAACACCTGTGTCATTGCGGCAGAGTACCACAATCCCCAGAGCGCTTCCAGAGATCGGAGGGCTCCAACGGGCTCCGCACCGAAGCTGGTCTTGGGAGACACAAAGCACTGCTTTCCTTGCTTTTCCTTGTTTTTTTGGGCGGCCAAAAGGCTTGGGTTTCGCGCCGCGCCCGGGCTGGGCGCGCGGCGCAAGCGCCGGGCCGGCTGCCGATGATGGCGCACAAGCCGCGCCAGGCCGGCGCGCTGAGCAAACACGCCGGGTACGGCGAGGCGCCCGGCTGAACATCGCCGCAGCGTCCGATGAGGGCGCCGCCACCCCGGCGCGAGGGGCAGCGGTGCCCTGGATTTAGGCCCCGGTCACGAATAAGGTGTCCAGTTCAGGGCGCCGAGACGCCCGGCTGGCAAGGCGCGAAGAGGGCGAATATTGCGGGATATTTAACCGATGA
>CAYFWA010000773.1:0-3673 GCA_964346625.1 uncultured Myxococcales bacterium | reverse complement strand
GTGGGGAGGAAGGGCTGTGGCAAGGGGTCGAGGGGCGAGGGGAGAAGGGAGAGGGGAGAGGGGAGAGGGGAGAGGGGAGAGGATCGCCCCCCGGCAGCGGGGACGGTCGCCGCGACGGCTCTCTTTTTGCGCGCCGGCGCCCGCCATGCCTGCCGGCCTCGGCGGCCACGAGAACCTCGCGGGCCTCGCGGGCCTCGCGGGCCTCGGCGGGCTCACACGCCGGCGTCGATGCCGTGGTCCTTGTAGACCTCGGCGAGCATGTAACGGATGCGCCAGTGGTTGTAGCCGGCGAACTCGTAGGGGGTGTACTCCCAGTAGCCCTTGCCCCCGAAGGTGGAGGCGAAGGGCATGTAGGTGGAGTCCGCCAGGGTGATCACGGAGGGGATGCGGCCCGCGTCGCGGATCTTCTCCAGCAGCCGCTGGAAGGCCTTCATCCGCTTCTCGAGCAGCTTGCGGGCCTTTTTGAGCCGCCGCTCGTACTCGTCCACCGCGATCTGACGCTTGCGCGATCCGCCCTGCCCCTTGCTGTCGGCGTTGCGGTGAAAGCCCGAGGCCGAGTCGATGGACATGAAGTAGTCGCTGTCGACGTCCAGCACGAAGGGGCCCTTGGGCACCGCCTCGAGCAGCGACTTCCAGCGCAGGCCCTCCTCGAACAGCTCGGTGCCCGGGTAGGACTTGATGAAGCTCATCCGGAAGTGGCGCACGTGGCTCATGCCCTCGAGCTTCTTGCCCTCCACCGAGCTGGTCTCGAGCCACGGCAGCGTGCTGTAGGTGGGCAGCAGCCGGTTTTTGTCCTCGGCCCTGTCGTGCAGCAACCGAAAGGAGCCGTAGGAGCTGCGGCAGTTGGGCACGTTGGCGTAAAAGCAGGGTCTCTGGCTGAACTCCGCGGCGTAGGCCCAGTAGGGAAAGCACCAGACCACGTCCTTGAAGTCGTAGCCGAGCACCCCGCCGGAGACCGGGGTGGCGTGATCGTGGATGCCGCTGATGAGCTCCCGCAGGCCCTTTTTGCGCTTCTTGTCGCCGGAGCGCACCTTGGCCACGGCCTTGATGATCTGGTCGGGGCTGTTGAGCCCCCGCATGTCGTCGTGCGTGTCGAAGTGCACCAGCGGGCCGAGGGTTTTCCGCCGCGACTCGTCGAGCCACATCCGGGCGGCGTGCTGGTGACCGTTGTAAGCGTACACGGGCAACCGGGCGCGGCTGGCGCGCTCGTTGCGATAGGCGTGCAGGCGGGAGGTGAGCTCGTAAAACAGCCGCCAGGCCTCGGCGATGGTGCGGCTGTAGGTGAAGGACTGGAGCTCCTTGTCGAGCTTCAGAAAGCGGCGCTGGATCTCCGGCGCGAACCGCTTCTCGAAGGCGGGCACCGCCAACATGCTGTTGGTCATGCACTGAAGCACGCGAAACTGGGCGCGCAGGTCGGCGCCCCAGAGGGGATCCTTGGAGCCGAGCCCCTCGCAGTAGCGCTGCATCTCGCGGGCCCGCACCCCGGGCCCCGTGGGACAGGTGGGGCAGCAGCTACTGAGCCCGAGCTCGGTGGCGAGCGCGCCCGTGATTGTCAGAAAATCGCGTCTGGAGACCATGGAAACCCGTCAGATGACCTGCCCGGGTATGTTTAGCCGATCTGCGGAGTCACGCAAGAGGAGATTCCCGCAGGAATCCGGTCCGATGTCGGGGAATCATCGCGCGCCATGCGCCGAATCATACGCGCTGCTCGGCCCGGCGCAGCGCCGCCACGCCGATGAAAGCCAGCACCGCCACCGCCGCGGCGAGCCCGATCAGGGTCCACCCCTGACCGGCCCAGGTGCCGTTGGAGTACAGGGCGCGGCGCAGCCCGTAGGCGAGATGGTAGCTCGGCGTCACCCGGCTCACCAGGCCCACCACGCCGGAAAGGTCGGCGAAGAAGGCGCCCCACAAAAGCGGGATGTACAGCCCGGTGGCCACCCCCGAGGCGCTCTGGGGGGTCTCCAGCAAAAGCCCGATGAGCAGGCCCAGCAGCGTGGCCACCGCCGAGCCGAGCACCAGCAGGGCGAGGGCGAGCGGGAGGTTGCCCACCAGCGCGCCGTTGGCCGCCAGCACCGCCACGCCGCCCACCGTCCCCACGAGCACGCCGTACAGGCCCTTGCCCAGCACGAACTCCCAAAGCCGGATGGGGGTCACCAGCACGGCCTGCAGGGTCTTGTTCTGACGCTCGGTGGCCAGGCTGGTGGGCATCAGGGTAATGGTGGACAAGAGCACCATCACCACCCACGCCGGCAGCATGGCCTGCCAGGGGCCGATGCCGCGGATCCCCCGCACCTCCAGCCGCGCGGGCTCCTTCTGCCGGGCCTGGATCCGGAACAGCTCCCGGACCACCGTGCGCAGGGTGAAGGCCGAGGAGCCGCCGGTCTCGTCGAAGTAGAGCACCGCGCGGGGCCGCCGACCGTCGGCGAGCCGGCGGTCGAAGTCCGGCGGCAACACCAACAGACCGTGGATCGTCCCCTTGGACAGGCGGCGGCGACCCTCGGCCTCGTCCGCCACCGACACCAGCCGCAGCGGGGCCTGCCCGGCTTCGTCCAGGGTCTGCACCAGGGTGGCCAGGGCGGGCCGCTCCGGACCCACCACCGCCAGCTTGGGCGGCTTGGTCCCCTCGCCGGAGAGCACCAGGCGCATCACCAGCGACACCACCAGCGGCACGCCCACCAGCAGATAGAGGCTGGCCGAGCCGAGGCCCACGCGGAGCTCCTTGCGCAAAAGCACCCAGAGGCTCACTGCAGCCTCCGGCCGGTGATTCGCAGAAAGACCTCCTCGAGGGTCGGCTCCTCGGTGGCCAGCTCCACCACCTCGCCCTCGCGCAGAAGCGCCGCCAGCCGCTCCGGCGTGTCCTCGCCGTGCAGCGGCAGCGTCCGGGCCTCCCCCGCCAACCCCTGGACCCGGATCCGGGCGTCAGCCTGTCCCCGCTTGAGCCGCCGCGGCGAGTCCACCGCCACCACCTGCCCCTCGTGCAAAATGGCCACGCGATCACACACCTGATCGGCCAGCTCCATCAGGTGCGTGGTGAGAAACACCGTGGTGCCGGACTCCCGCTCCTCCCGGATCAGCCCCCGCATCTGCTTGGCCGAGGCCGGATCGAGCCCCGAGGTGGGCTCGTCCAGAAACAGCACCTGGGGCGAGGGCAGCAGCGCCCGCGCCAGCACCAGCCGCTGCTTCATGCCCCGGGAGTAGGTCTTGAAACGCCGATCCGCCGCGTCGGCCAGCCCCACGCGCTCGAGCAGCGGCGCCACGCGAGCCCGATCCGCGCCGTACAGGTCGGCGAACAGCCGCAGGTTCTGGCGCCCGCTGAGCGTGTCGTAGAGGTTGGGTACGTCGAACACCACCCCGATGCGGCGGTGCAGCTCCCGCCGCTGGCGCACCACGTCGCAGCCGGCCACGCGCACGATCCCGGCGGACGGCGCGAGCTGACCCGTGAAGATCCGGATGGACGTGGTCTTGCCCGCCCCGTTGGGCCCCAGAAACCCGAACACCTCCCCCCGCTGCACCTCCAGGTCGATCCCCCGCAGGGCGTGCACGTCCTTTTTGCGCGCGGTGTACCGCCGCTCCACGGCCTCGGCAAAGATGATGGGCTCGGGCAAAGCTCCTCCCGCGGCGCACCCCGCAGCGCACCCCGCAGCGCACCCCGCAGCGCACCCCGCAGCGCACC
>CAYFWA010000772.1:0-3680 GCA_964346625.1 uncultured Myxococcales bacterium | reverse complement strand
CGATTGCTGGAGCCGCTCCGATTGCTGGAGCCGCTCCGATTGCTGGAGCCGCTCCGATTGCTGGAGCCGCTCTGATTGCGGGAGCCGCTCCGATTGCGGGAGCCGGTTATCGAGGAGCGAAGGCGCATGGGACCCCGACACCAGAGAGACTCGAGAGCACAGGAGCTCGGACCCACCCCCCGGTTCGGATGCGTGTTCCGACCGAGGACCGGCCGCCCGAGCCACCACGGCCCCACGGAGCCGCGGCTCCGCTGGGACCGGCGGGGCCTGGGGGTCTTGGCCGTGGCGGGCCTGTGGGCCGCGCTGGAAGGGGCGACCGGCTGCAAGGGCCACGGCGAGAAGCTCACCTTCGAAAAGGGAGAGGTCTATTACAAGGAGCCCGTCACCAAGGAGCAGGCCCGCCGCGTGGGCGACTACCTGCTGGAGATCGGCTACTTCGATGACGAGAAGGCCAAGACGGTCCAGCTCCGCAAAAGCAGCGGCAAGATCCAGCTCCGCTTCGTGCTCTCCGACCCCTCGAGCGCGGGGGAGGACATGCGGCAGCGCTTCAAGATGCTCGGCGGCCTGCTGTCGCACAACAAGCTCGACGGCGCCCCGGTGGAGGTGCATCTGTGTGATCGGCGGCTGCGCACCAAGAAGACCCTCGCCGTGCCCAAGGAGCTCGGTGACTTCGGCAAGCGGCTCACCTTCGAGGGCGGCGAGGTGTACTACCGCCCGCCGGTGAAGACCACCGTCGCCCGGAAGCTGGGGGATTACCTGGTTTCGGAGCAGTACTTCGCCAAGGGCCGGCGCAACTCGGTGCAGCTCGTCTCCGAGGGCGACGGATATCAGGTCCGGTTCGTGTTCACCAAGAAACCAGACGACCGGATCGTGACCGTGTTTCGCAACGCCGGACCGAAGATGGCCGCGAAGGTGTTCGGCGACGCCCCGTTCACCATCGCGTTTTGCGACGAGATGGTGAGCTGCTACAAGACCATCGGTCCTTTCAGAAAGTGACCTCGGCAGGCGCGTGATGCTCGCTGCTCCGCCCGTCGGCTCCGGCGTGGAGCCCCCGCTGGTTCCTCCAGGCCTCGCGAGCAGAGACCCGTCAGGCTCGATCCATGGATTCGGAACAAAGCAGCAAAAGAAGATGGCTGCGCATCGCCGGCCTCGCCGTGGTCGTGGGGCTGGTTGCCGCCGGGGCGATCCGCCTCTGCTGGCCCCTCACCGAGCAGGGCCGCGAGCCGGCCTCCACGGGTCCGGACGGCACCCTGGTGATCTTTCACGCCGGCAGCCTGACCCGCCCCATGCAGCGTCTGTCCGAGGCCTACCGCGCGCAGCACCCCCGAGCCCGCTTGCGCCTGGAGGCCGCGGGCAGTCGCCACTGCGCCCGCAAGATCGCGGCCCTCGGGCGCCGCGCCGACGTGTTCGGCTCTGCCGACTACAAGGTGGTGGAAAACCTACTCGTCCCCCGCCACGCGCGGTTCAACGTCCACTTCGCCACCAACGCCATGGTCATCGCCTACGGGGAGCGCTCCCGGCGCCGCGATGAAATCAACGCGAACAACTGGTACCGCATTCTGGCGGATCCCGAGGTGCGCCTCGGCCGCTCGGATCCGAACAGCGATCCCTGCGGTTACCGCACGGTGATGGTGTTTCAGCTCGCCGAGCGCCACTACGGCGTGCCCGGGCTGGCCGCCAAGCTCACCGCCACGCACGGGCGCACCCACATCCGGCCCAAGGAAACGGACCTGCTGGCGCTGCTCGAGTCCGGAGAGATCGACTACCTGCCCATTTACCGCAGCGTGGCGGTGCAGCACGGCCTGTCGCACGTCGCGCTGCCCCCGGAGGTGAGCCTGGGGGATCCCTCCCAGGCCGCTCGCTACCGGCAGGCGCGGGTGGAGGTCAGCGGCACAAAGCCCGGGACCACCCTCGTGCGCAGGGGCGAGCCCATCGTCTACTCGCTCACCATCCCGCGCAACGCCCCCAACCCGGAGGGCGGCGCAGCCTTCGTGACCTTCGTGCTGGGTGAGAAGGGGCGCGCCATCCTCGAGCGCAACGGACAGCCACCGCTGCAGCCGCCGCGGGTCACCGGCCGCCAGTACCTGCCCCCGCGGCTCGAGCGGCTGCTGGCGCCGGGCTCGCCAGGGAGCCCCCGGTGACGGACGCCGGAAGGCCGGCCAAGGCAACGGCTGGATCACCGGACGCTTCGGAGCGCGGGCAGGCGCCCCCCGCCTCGCCGAACGCGCCACGGCCCCCGGTTCCGGGTCGGCGGTGGGGGTTCTCCCTGGTGCTGGCCCTGCTCAGCAGCACCGTGGTGCTGCTGGTGGTGGCGCCGCTGCTCGGCCTCCTGTTGACGACCTCGCTCTCGGAGCTCACGGACACGGCCGCGGATCGTCAGGTGCTCGAGTCGCTGCGGGTGACCCTGGTGGCGGCCTTCTGGGCCACGGTGGCCTGCACCGTGGGCGGTGTGCCCCTGGCCTGGCTGCTGGCGCGCAAGCGCTTCCGCGGGCGCTCGCTGCTGCTGGCGCTGCTCGACGTGCCCATCGTGGTGCCCCACGTGGCCGCCGGCGTGGCCCTGCTGACGGTGCTCGGCCGGCACAGCCTGCTGGGTCGTTTCACCGACGGCGGCCTGGTGGGTACCATGGTGGGCATCGGCATCGCCATGGCCTTCGTGTCGCTGCCCTTTCTGCTCAACAGCGCGCGGCAGGGCTTCGAGGCCATCCCCGTGCGGGTGGAGCAGGCGGCGCGGACCCTCGGCGCCAACCCGCGGCAGGTGTTTTTCACCGTGGCCCTGCCCATGTCCTGGCGCGACATCGTCACGGGCATGACCCTCATGTGGGCCCGGGGGATCAGCGAGTTCGGGGCGGTGGTGATCATCACCTACCACCCCATGACCACCCCCGTGCTGGTCTACCAGCGACTCAACGACTTCGGCCTGTCCTACGCCCGGGCCGCCGCGCTGCTGCTGGTGATGGTCACCATCCTGATCTTCGTCGTGCTGCGCGTGCTGTCCCGCCCCGCGCGGCGCCACCAGCGGGGCCGCGATGCTTGAGATCGAGCGGCTCGGGATCACGGCGGGTGACTTCTCCCTTTCGGAGCTGTCGCTCACCGTGGAGCGCGGCGAGTACCTGGTGCTGCTGGGCCCCACCGGCGCGGGCAAGACGCTGCTGCTCGAGGTCCTCAGCGGCCTGCTGTCGCCCCGGGCCGGCGCGGTGCGCTGGGACGGTCAGGCGCTCACCGGCCTCCCGCCGGAGCAGCGCCCCCTGGCGGTGGTCTTTCAGGACCACGCCCTGTTTCCCTACCTGAGCGTGGCCGACAACATCGGCTACGGCCCCAAGGTCCGCCGGGTCCCGCGCGCGGAGCGCGAGACCCGGGTCTCGCGGCTGGCCCGCAGGATGGGCATCGAGGCCCTGCTGCCCCGCGGCGTGGCCAGCCTCTCGGGCGGCGAGAAGCAGCGGGTCGCCATCGCCCGGGCGCTGGCCGTGGAGCCGGCCCTGCTCCTGCTCGACGAGCCCCTGTCCGCGCTGGACACCACCACCCGGGATCGGCTCCGGGACGAGCTGCGCCGCGTGCACCTCGCCAGCGGCACCACCACCGTCCACGTGACCCACGACCGCGAGGTGGCCCTCGCCGTGGCCGACCGCGTGGCGGTGCTGCTGGATCGTCGCCTCTACGCCCCCGTCCCCCCCCACGAGCTC
>CAYFWA010000771.1:0-3683 GCA_964346625.1 uncultured Myxococcales bacterium | reverse complement strand
GCCGGGATGGATCGGCGGCCTGAACGATCAGATAATTCGTGATCGGGGCCTGAGCGCCGCGGCCCCCACCGCCGCGGCCCCCACCGCCCTGCGCGACGCCCGGGCCCGATACCCCGTGTGGCCACCCCGACCGCCGCGCACAAGGGCCGGGCCCCGAAAGAGAAGCTGCGAGAAGCTGCGAGAAGCTGCGAGAAGCTGCGAGAAGCCGCGAGAAGCTGCGAGAAGCTGCGAGAAGCTGCGAGAAGCTGCGAGAAGCCGCGAGAAGCTGCGAGAAGCTGCGAGAAGCTGCGAGAAGCTGCGAGAAGCCGCGAGAAGCTGCAAGAAGCCGCGAGAAGCTGCGACCATGACCGACGATCCCGACCACAAGCCTGGCGCGGCTGCCGAGCGCGCCTTCGAGCGGGCCTCCGAGCCCGAGGACGCCAGCCGCGAGACGGACCGCGAGGGCCCGTCGCCTCCCGAGGCCCTGACTCCGGGGCAGGCGCCCCTGCCGCCGGCGCTGTCCAACCCCTGCCGCCCCGGCCCCCTGGGCCTGGTGGGCAACACCCCCCTGGTGCCTATCACCCGGCTCAACCCGAACCCGGGGGTGGAGATCTGGGCCAAGCTGGAGAAGGCCAACCCGGGGGGGTCGGTCAAGGAGCGCATCGCCCTGGCCATGATCGAGGCCGGGGAGCGCGCCGGGGAGCTCACCGCCCAGAGATCCATCCTGGAGGCCACCAGCGGCAACACGGGCATCGGGCTGGCCATGGTGGCGGCGGCCAAGGGCTACCGCATCACGCTGGCCATGAGCGAGGGGGTCTCCGAGGAGCGGCGCAAGATCCTCAGCGCCTTCGGCGCGGAGCTGCTGCTCACCCCGGCGGCGGAGGGCACCGACGGCGCCATCGAGCGGGTCTACGAGCTGGTGGCCGAGCACCCCGAGCGCTACTTTCTCACCGATCAATACAACAACCCCGCCAACATCCTCGCCCACTACCAAGGCACCGCCCCCGAGATCTGGCAACAGACCGGTGGGCGGCTCTCCCACTTCGTGGCCACCATCGGCACCACCGGCACGGTGATGGGCTGCTCGCGGCGGCTGCGCGAGCTCGATCCCCGGGTGCGCATCATCGGGGTGGAGCCCTACCTGGGCCACAAGATCCAGGGTCTCAAAAACCTCAAGGAGGCCTACGTGCCGGGCATCTTCGACCCGGCGGCCCTCGACGAGAAGATCAACATCGACGACGACGCGGCCTACGAGATGGCCCGCCGCCTGGCGCGCGAGGAGGGGCTGCTGGTGGGCATGAGCTCGGGCGCCGCCATGCACGTGGCGGCCCAGGTGGCCGCCGAGATCGACCGGGGCGTGCTGGTGGTGATGTTCCCCGACGGCGGCGAGCGCTACCTGTCCACGCCACTTTACCAGGTCACCGCCCCCGAGGCCGTGGTGGCGCGGCTCAAGTTCTTCAACACCCTGGGGGGGCGCTACCAGGCCTTCGAGCCGCTTTCGGGCAACACCGCGGTCACCATGTACTCCTGCGGACCCACGGTGCACGCCCGCCCCCACCTCGGGCTCATGCGCCGAATACTGGCCGCGGACCTGGTGCGGCGCACGCTGGAGTACATCGGTTACCGGGTGCGCCACGTGGTGAGCATCACCGACTGGGACGACAACACCGAGACCGCCGCCGAGGCAGCGGGCGAGGCCATGGAGGCGCTGTGTGCCCGTCACGAGGCGGAGTTTCACGCCGACGAGGCGGCGTTGAACCTGCGCCCCGCCGAGACCTACGTGCGCTCTACCGAGTCGGTGGACGACATGCTGCGGGTCACCGACGATCTGGTGCGCCAGGGCTTCGCCTACGAGAAGCTGCGCTCGGTGTATTTCAACATCGGCCGGGTGGACTCCTACGGCGAGCTGTCGAGCAAGGACCTGGGCAAGATCAAGCTGGGCGCCACGGTGGACCTGGACCGCTACGACAAAAACGACCCGCGAGACTTCACGCTGCTGCGTCGCTCCACCCTGGGCGAGATCCGCAAGGGGCTCACGCGCAAAACCCAGTGGGGCAACGTGCGGCCGAGCTGGCACATCCAGTGCAGCGCCATGGCCCGGGCCCAGCTCGGCGAGCAGTTCGACATCCACACCGCCTCCTCGGATCTCATCTTCCCCCACAACGAAAACGAGATCGCCCAGAGCCGGGCCCTCACCGGCGAGTCCCAGGCGCGCTTTTGGCTCCACAGCGAGCTCGTGCTGCGCGGCGGCAAGAAGATGACCTACGACGAGGGAACCTGCGTGACCCTGCCGGACCTGCGGGCCGATGGCTGGTCCGATCGCGAGGTGCGTTTCTTGCTGCTGTCGAGCCACTACCGCCAGCCGGTGCACCTCACCGCCGAGCAGCTCGAGTCGGCCCGCGCCTCGCTGCGGCGCATCGACGAGTGCGTGCGCAACCTGCGGGCGGTGCGCGGTGAGGTCTCCTGCGTGGAGGAGGTGGACGCCTGGATCGTGGACCTGCGCGCCGACTTCCGTCAGGCGCTGCTCGACGACCTGAACATCTCGGCGGCCCTGGCCGCGGTGTTTCGCTTCGTGCGCCAGCTCAACTACCTGATGTCCGAGGGGCGCCTGTGCGCCGATCACGCCGGCCGGGCCCTCGAGGCGCTGCACCGCGTGGACGAGGTGCTCGCCTGCCTGCCCCCCGAGGAGGCGCCCCTTTCGGCCGAGATCGAGGCGCTGCTGGCCGAGCGCGACGCGGCCCGCAAGGCCGGGGACTACGCCACCGCCGATCGCATCCGCGACCAGCTCGCGGCCCAGGGCTACGAGGTGGTGGATCGTCCCGAAGGCACCCGCGTCACCCGGCGGGACAACGGCTGAGCCCATGACCCGCGCGCGTCGCCCGGGCGCTGCTGCAGATCCCGCGCAGCTCCTCGCGCGCGAGACCCGCCTGGAGCCCTTTCGCCCCGATCGCTTCCGGCTGCTTCTGGGCTACCCGGCGCCCTACCGCGTGGGCATGTCCTCGCTGGGGTTTCTCACGCTGCACCGCGAGGTCTCGGCGCGCCCGGGCTGGTCGGTCGAGCGCGTATTTCTGCCGCCCTCCGCCCCGCGCGGCGCCGCCGCCCGCGACTCCGTCTCCCGGGGGGCCGTGGCTGCTGGGACCGCGGCCCCGGCCGCCGGCGTCCCCGCCCCGCGGCGGCTCACGGCCTGGGAGTCGGGCGACGACGTGCTGCGCTTCGACGCCCTCGGCGTGTCGGTGGCCCACGAGCTGGAGCTCGGCGCCCTGATCCGGCTGCTCGACGGCCTGGGCCTCGCGCCCTTGCGGCGCCACCGCGACCCGGCCGGCCCCCCGGTGGTCCTCGGCGGCCCGCTCACCGGCATCAACCCGCGCCTGTTGGCGCCCTTCGCCGATCTGGTGGTGGTGGGCGAGGCCGACGCGGCCATCCACCGGCTCTGTGACGCCCTGGAGCCCGGCCGCCCCGACGGCCCCGCCGATCTCGCCGAGCGGATCGCGTCGATCCCGACCCCCGACGAATCCTCGCCGGTCGCCGCGCCCGCCGCGGCCGCGCCGGTCGCCGCGCCCGCGGCCGCCCCGCCCGATGAGTCCCAGCCGGCCCCCGCGGCCCCCGCAACCGGGTCTGCGGGCACGGTCGCTGCAAATGGGTCTGCGGGCACGGTCGCTGCAAATGGGTCTGCGGGCACGGTCGCTGCAAATGGGTCTGCGGGC
>CAYFWA010000770.1:0-3698 GCA_964346625.1 uncultured Myxococcales bacterium | reverse complement strand
CCCCGCGCCGCCCGCGCCCCCCGCGCCGCCCGCGCCGCCCGCGCCGCCGTCGCCGCCCGCCTCTGCCCGGCTGCGCAGCATCCGCGCCCCCACGACGCTGCCCACGAAGGCGGTCGCCACCACGGTGATCAACAGCGCAAATCTGACTCGACGACGCGACATAGACTCTCCCTCGCTCCGCTCCGCTCCGCTCCGCTCCGCTCCGCTCCGCTCCGGTCCGACGAGGTCTCCCGGCAACCGAGGTCCCGTCGACCCGCGGAGCGCGTTTTTTGGATTCGAGCCCTGTCCTTCGGCGTGGGGGGCGAGAAAAGAGGGGTCTGCGTGCCGCGCCTGGAGGCCGAGAAGCCGAGGATTCCCAGAGCCGGGAGCGCGACAGCCCCTATCGCCTCCACCCCGGAGGACGGGACCGACGCCCGAGTCGGTCTACTGGCTCCCGGATCGTCCGTTGGCAGCGCCTTCCCAGCGAGACGACCGGCGCTCCGATCCTCCTTCTCGCCAGTGGCGGGCGGGGCGTCCGCGCGACGCATCCGGCTGGGGATGACGCCACGCCGATGACCGCCCCGTGCTGCCTCCGTCCCCGGATACAGTGGCGGGGGCCGCGCCGGCTTCCGGGCCCGTGCTCATTGGTTCGTCGCTCGGGCCCGCTACCGGCTTCCCGGAGAAACGCGCTGTGAATCCGGCATCTTCCCATCCGTAGTCCCGCCCCGCACGGAAATCCCGGGAATCACGAATCGACTCCCGGACGGGGTGCAAGACCAGGGAGGGGACAAAGCCGGCGCGCACAACGCGGCTTCCCTCTCGGGCGTACAGTCCCAGCAATGCCCAACCCCGGCCCATCTGTCAAGCCCGCGTGCCAGGCATCCTGCTCACTGGCACACGCCCGCCGAGCAGACGCCGGTGGCACAGAGGCGGCCATCACAGTCGGGGTCGGCGCAGTCCACTAGCCCGTCGGTGTCGTCATCGGTGCCGCTGGTGCAGTCCTCGTCCGGCCAGGCGCTGGTCCAGCGGTAGATCCAGGTGTCGTCCAGCAGCGTCGAGCCCCCGGGCCAGCCCCCGAACAGGACATGCACGCGTCGCTCCCGATCGTAGACCATGGCGTGTCGAGCCCGGACGGTGGGACGGGCGGCGGGCGTGGTCTCCACCCAGGTGCCCCCGTCCCACTCGAAGGAGTCGTTCATCCGACCGCTGGCCTCTCCGCCGAACAGCAGGCTCTGCTCACGGGCGACGTCGTAGCTGAACGACGCGCTGAGCCGAGACTGGGGCAAGCCCGCGCCAGAGATCTGGGTCCAGTTGGAGCCGTCGTACTCCCAGAGG
The DNA here is from genome assembly GCA_964346625.1 of uncultured Myxococcales bacterium. GTDB lineage: Bacteria > Myxococcota_A > Polyangia > HGW-17 > JAJRWW01 > CAYFWA01. The sequence continues at coordinate 2,384 of CAYFWA010000770.1, read as the reverse complement.
TCCCAGGGGATACCCCCCGTGTGGCCACTGTAGAGCAACACCAGGCCGCGGCTCTCGTCGTAGACCATGTTGTGATCGTATCGGGGGGAGGGGGCGTCCGTGGGGAAGCGCTGGGTCCAGTCGGTGCCGTCGTATTCCCAGGTCTCGTCCGAGCGATTGGAAAAGGAGTCCATCCCGCCGAACAGGACGACCACCCCGCGCGCGGAGTCGTAGACCATCTTCAGGTAGTCGCGCGCCGATGGCGCATGCGTCGGGCTGCGCAGGGTCCAGTCGGTGCCGTCGTACTCCCAGGTCTCGTCCACCACGAGCCCGGCCACCGTATCCACGCCCCCGAACATCACCACCACGCCCCGGCTGGCGTCGTAGGCCATGCCATGCCCGTAGCGGTGATTGGGCGTGGTGGTGGTCGTCACCGTGGTCCAATCGGTGCCGTCGAACTCCCAGGTGCTCGCATCGCCGCCCTGGCCCCCGAAGAGCACCGTCCGCCGTCGAGCCGCGTCGTAGGCCATTCCCGTACAGGAGGATTCGGGTGGCGAGTTCGTGGGGGAGAGCTCGGTCCAGGTGGCCTCCTCCAGGGTGCAGCCGCTGGAGCAGCCGTCCCGGCTGCGGAGGTTTCCGTCGTCACACTCCTCGCCCTCGGGCGTGTCGGTGTAGCCGTTGCCGCAGGTCTCGTTCGAAGCGCAGTTTCCGCTGCAGCCGTCTCTGTCCGCCGTGTTGCCGTCATCGCACACCTCACCCGCCAGCGGATCGATGATGCTGTCACCACACCGCCGGGGTTGGCAGTCCGTGCGGCAGATGGCGTCCGGCGCGTTGGAGTTCGAGGCCCCCTCGTCGCATCCCTCCCCGGGATCGAGGTACCCGTTGCCACACTCCTCCTGGAGACACGTGGGACCACAGTTGTCCCCGGCGTCGGTGTTGCCGTCGTCGCACTCCTCGCCCGCCCCGGGGTCGACGATGCCATCGCCGCACCGCTGAGACAGGCAGTCCGTACGGCAGGTCGCGTCCGGCGCGTTGGAGTTGGCGGCGCCCTCGTCACAGGTCTCGCCCGGATCGAGGTAGCTGTTGCCGCACTCCTCGTGGAGGCAGGTGGCGCCGCACCCGTCGCCCGCGTCGGTGTTCCCGTCGTCACACTGCTCGTCGCCGTCCACCACGCCGTCAGCGCAGGAGGGCGCCACGCAGGACGTCCGACAGGCGTCGGGCGACGTGTCGGAGTTCTGTGCTCCGTCGTCGCAGGCCTCGCCCTGATCCACGACACCATCGCCACACGACGCGAGCTGGCAATCGGTGCGACACGCGTCGGGTGCCGTATCGGAGTTTTGCTCTCCCTGGTCGCACACCTCACCTTCGTCGACCACGCCATCCCCACACCACGGGGTCTGGCAGTTCTCGCGACACGCGTCCGGCAGGCTGTTCGAGTTCAAGCTGCCGTCGTCACACGCCTCCCCCTGGTCGAGCTGGTCGTTGCCACAGCGGGTGAGGTCCTGGCCGCAGTCGCCACGGCAGTCGTCGCCGTCCACCTGGTTCCCGTCGTCGCAGGCCTCGGCCTGCCCGTCGGACGAGGGCGTCTCGTTCACCACCCCATCCCCACAAACGTTTTCCACGCAGCAGGGCTCCGAGCCAACGCACGCCGAGAGGCAGCCATCCCCGTTTTCGGCGTTGCCATCATCGCATTGCTCTCCGGGGTCCACCACCGCGTCGCCGCAGCTCGGCAGCCGGCAGTCAGTGCGACAGGCGCCGGGCTCGACATCACTGTTCGCCTCACCGTCATCACAGGCCTCGCCCGGATCCTGCACCCCATCGCCACAGACCCCCTGGGATTGATTGCCGTTCTGGTTGTCGTTCCCGTTGCCGCCGCCGTCATCCCCGCAACCCGCCAGGAGCACAAATACCGACGACAGGGTCATGATTTTTCGCATGGGGTTCTCCTCAGCAGTCGATGATTCGAAGGCCTACGAACGAAGGATGTCGGCAACCGTCACCGCGGGGATTCGCGCGCCCCTCCGCGCGCTGCAATGGTGGGACCGGGGACGACATGCGCCCAAGACGCCTTTGCGGCGCGGAGCGGCGCGGAGCGGCGCGGAGCGGCGCGGAGCGGCGCGGAGCGGCGCGGTCCAAAGCGGTGCGGTCCGAAGCGCTCCGATCCGGTCTCTCCTCGGCGCAAAAACCACAGCTCCCGCCTCCCACCGCGGGGCTCGAATTCACCGATTTGTGGAGCCTTTTCCTTCGAGGGCTTCTGCCCGTTTGTTTGCGAGTATTTGCGATTGGTTGCGAATGTCCGCAAACACTCGCACGTAGCATATCACGACTTCACCGGGATTATTCTGCGAAAACGGGGCGGCGTGCCGGCTCGGCTAGCTGCCGGTGGTGGCGGTGGTGGTGGCGGT
>CAYFWA010000769.1:0-3703 GCA_964346625.1 uncultured Myxococcales bacterium | reverse complement strand
CAGTACGCGCCATCGTCGCGCCTTGCCAGCCGCGCGCCTCGCGCGCCAACTTGGCGAACTAATTTTGATCAGCCGCCTAAGAGGTCGAAGGGCGCTGACAAGGGGGGGCTGGGGCAGGAAGGACGAGGCCTCAGGGGAAGATTCAGGGGATGATGTCGTCGACTCGGATCGCCAGGCCGGGGAAGGCTTCGAGCGCCACCTCGTCGCCGGGACCATGACGGATTACCAGAGAATACGTTTCGCCTTTCGGCCTTCGATGCACCTCGAGGCAACCGTCCACGAGGTTGACGATCCAGTACTCCGGCACGGCCGCAGTGGCGTAGATGCCCTGTTTGACCTGGCGGTCCTTGCGCAGGGACGACGAGGCTACCTCGACGATCAGCAAGGCCTGTCCCGGATGTTTGTTCCGATAGTCGCCAGGCGGCACCACCGCCACATCCGGCTCTGGCTCGTGCTCCTCCCCTAGGGCTAGCGGGCTCTGGATTCGGACCTGAGCGTGGTCGAGCAGCAGCGGGACGAGCAAGCGGTTCAGACGGTTCACAACCTCGGCGTGCAGCGGTTCTTGGGGGCTCATCTGGACGATCACCCGGTGTAGCAGCTCGATTCGTTCGTCGCCGAACAGTCCCAGTCGGACCAGCTTCTCGTATTCCCGTCGCGACAAGCCGCGCGCTCTCTCCGGAGCGATGTCTTTCGGGGCAATCATCACCCTCAGCATACCACGGCGACCAGAGCGCAGCCACGTGCCTGGAGCCGGAGCCATTTGTGCTATGGCCTCCGCCGATCCGTTAACTGTGCCTGCGTCGCTCGGCGGCCAAATATTCCCTGATATTCGGCCTTCTCGCTCCTTGGCACAGTTACGCCTTCGCTACGCCACTTGCGGGCCACGGTGCGCTTCATCTTGCGTCACAGCGCGCGGCCGCCCGGGTGCCGGGCGCGATCGAAGATGACGGGGGGGGGAAGAATAGATTGAGCGCCGGGTGGAACCGCGTCGTCCCACGGCTCGAACGTCAGCTAGGGGGCCGGCTCGAAGCTGCGCGCCGGCGCCACCGGTGGCGGGGTGGCGGGCAGGCGCAGGTGCGTGAGGATGCGCTCGATGACGCTCGGCGCGGTGATGGGGGCGAGCAAGACCATCTGGGCGTGACAGCGGGGGCAGTCGAGCCCGTCGACCTTGAGCGAGCGTTTGAGCAGACGCGCCCAGGGGGTGCGGCGCGGCGGCAGCGCGGGCAGCTCGGGCTCGGCTGCATCGGCGTCGTCAGCGGCGGCGGCGACCGCGCCGCGCGCCTCGGCGCCGTCGCTCTCGCCGCCCGCCTTGGCGCCCACCCCGGCAATTGCTACCGCGTCGTCATCGAGCCCGGGCGGCGGCGGCGGCGCGGGCAGCCGATCCCGAAACCGCGACCGGTTCGCGAACACCCCGTGGTAGCGCACCAGATTCTGATACGGCGCGGGCAACAGCGCCGCGAGGCGCTTGAGAAACGCCAGCGGCTCCAGGTCCAGGTGCGTGACGCCGCCCGGCGTGGGCCACGGGCGCGGCAGCTCGTAGCGCACCCGGCCGTCGGGCAACACGCTCAGGCGCTGCTGGGCAAACGGGAACCGCAGCCCGTAGCGGCACAGCCGCTCGAGCCCCTCGCGGTCCGCGGCCGCCACCGTGCGCGCGGCGTGCAGCGAAAAGCCCCCGATGTTGGCGCAAAGCGGCTTGTCGGCCCGCGCCACCACCGGCGCCGCCCCCGGCAGCACCGTCTGGGGCCGCAGCGGCGGACGCAGCGCGCGGTCCAGCGCGTGGTCCACCGCGGCCTGCTCGTCGTCGGGGTCCGGCGCCGCCTCGTCGCACCCGGCCAGGTGCCGGCGCGCCAGCTTGGTCAATCGCCGCGCCACCCGCGCCCCCAGCCGCTGCACCTCCGCCTCGGTGGGCGGCGGTAGCGGCTGGAACACGAGCCGGTCGTCACGCTCGCCCTCCACGAACAGCCCGTCGGGCGTGATCGAGTGCAGGTGCGGATTCAGGTTCAGCGCCCCCCCGAACTTCTGAATGAACGTCACCGCTCCGGTGTGCCCGTCGGCGACGCCCGCGGCCCGGCCCCGCTGGCGCTGCCAGGCGAACACCGAGTGCTGAAAGGCGCGCAGCATCCGTGACAAGAACCCCGGGTCGCGCGCCAGGTGAAACCGCAGCCCCCAAGGGAACGACAGCACCAGCTGCCGGTAGGGCGCCACCGGCAGCACGCGGTCCACCAGGTGCGCCGCCGTGTCCGCCATGCGCCGGCCCCAGCAGCTCGGGCACAGCCGCCCCCCGCACGAAAGCCCCAGCAGCCGCTCGTGGCCGCAGTCCGGGCACCGCACCCGGTAGAAGCCGTGGGCCGGCACGCCGCAGGTCAGAAACCGCCGGAGCTCACGCTCCACGTAGCGCGGGTAGCCCGGCCCGCCGTGCTCGCCCGGCTCGGCGACAAAGGTCTCGAGGTGCTGCTGCACCAACGGGTAGAGCACCGTCTTTTGCGGCGAGCGGGGGCGGTAGCGCGGCCCCAGCGGCGCCGAGGCCGCGCCGGGCGTGCGCTCGTAGACGACCTCCGGGTGGCAGCCGGACGCGGACATGGCGCCGCGTGGATTGCATCGCCCGTGCCGGCGTCACCCCAAGCGCCCAGGGCATGGATTTCACACGGGATGGGCCGTTTGCGCACGCGTCGCGGGCCGCCGGAACGTCCGGATTCCGGTCGCGCGTCCGGATTCCGGGCCCGAAATCCGGACGCCACCCGGAGATCCGCGCCGATCCGGTTGAGCCGCACCAGGGGCGTACCGCCGATGGCATCGAGGATGGAGTCGTGACGGTGGGCGCACGCCCACCAGCTGTTCGTCGGACTGCACCACCTGGGCCCGGCTCTCGCGCGCGAGGGCCATCTGCGTGCCGCCCACGAAGAAGGACCTTCTGCGCGCTGGAGGGTCGGCACGCGGATCGCGACTTCGTCTTCCGCTGGGGGCGCGCGGATCTCGAGCCCGGCGGAGCGGCGTCGCTGCAGGTCACCCCGGCGACGCCGCTCCCCGCCGAGGTGCGCGTGACCGGGGAGGCCCTCCGCTGGGAGGTGCCGCGTCAAGACGTCACGACGGACCGGACTCCGCTCATCGACGATCTGGAGCGGTTCAGCGGTCTCGTCGAGATCCTGGTGCTGCTGTGCCGCGAGCTCGAGGGCGACCTGCCCGAGCATCCCATCCTGAGCGGGTAGCGCGGTTTTCCCCGACTGCCGGGGCCCGTGGCTGCGCTCCGGTCGCTGTGGTATGATCGAAGCCAGCTCCAGGCGAAAAGCCCTTGCCCCCCCCCCAGCCTTGTTATCCTCGAATCTACCTCGGAAGCTCTGGTCTGAGTGCTATTGCGTTGTCAAATGGATGGCGCGAGTCAGATACACCAGCTGGTAGCGGACGGGGGACTGGTTGGGACATCGGGTGCGAGCCCCACTGATCGGGGTTTGCCAGGTAAGAGATTACATAGGCAAAGAAGCGTAGAAGCGGACACACGCGCGTGTATCTGGATGCTTTAACGGCTGGGGAGAAGCGAAGCATGAAACGAATGAGAACATCTATAGGATGAGAACATCAATAGGGTCTATTTTACTGGTCGCTACGCTGGCTGCATGTAGCGCAGAATACGACAACAGAGCGACACCCACTTCCAATAGGTCGAATCACTTGGCAGTCGATTCGACGAGAAAACGGGTGATGACGC
>CAYFWA010000768.1:2058-3710 GCA_964346625.1 uncultured Myxococcales bacterium | reverse complement strand
CGGCTCTTTGACGGCTCTTTGACGGCTCTTTGACGGCTCTTTGACGGCGCTGAGAGAGGTGCTTCGTGGAGGATTGGGCTGGAATCTCTTGGTATTTTGAGAATGCCCGGGTGGCGGCACGTCCACGGGGGCTTTCCGCGGACGCGGCAGCGGGCCTGGGGCGTCGCAGACGGGACCGCGCCGGGGCGCTTCCGAAGGGCTGGCCGTAATGGAAGCGGCTTGCCTGCGGGCCGCAAAACCTGCTACTTCTTTGCTCTCGTGTCGAGATCGTGCCCGGCGGCGCGGGTTGCGATGAAGAGGGTTTTCGCCATCGCTTCGTAGGGTATCGACCGGGGATGCCCTGCAGCTTGACGGCTGCACCCGGATCAGAATCGAAAGGGCCACATGGACAACGAAGGCATCCTGCACACGGTGGCCGCGTACCTGTACCGGGAGCTCGAGCAGGTCTGGGCCCATCCCCGGGACACCCGCGCCCTGGGGAAGCTGAGCTACCCGCTGCACCATGTGCACATCGGCGGCTGGTATCCCGATCTGCTGGCGCTGCGCGATGGCGACTACGTGCTCGCCGTGGCGGTGTGCGGCCGGGGGGACGACTACCTGGCCGGGCTGGGGCGGGCCCTGACCTTCCGGCGGGGGGCCCACTTCGCCGTGCTGGCCGGGGAGCTGGCCGAGTTGCGCCAGTACCGCGACGCCGCCCTGGACTCCGGGGTGGGGGTGATGGCGGTGAGCCCCGACGAGCGCGTGGATCTGCAGCTCCCGCCGCCCACGAACCTGCCCCTGTCCAACGACGTCCGGCGTGAGCTCGACATCCTCGCCCAGCGCAACGTCCGCCGCCGGATCACGAGCCTGGGCTTCGACCATCCGGTGCACTTTTTGGCCCCCATCATGGCCATCCGCCCCGATACGCCCCAGCCCAAGCAGGAGGTGGCGTCGCTGCTCATGGAGCGCTGGGGGTTCGACGGCTCGCGCACCGAGGCGTGGTGGAGCTGTCTGTACGGCGCGATGTTCCTGGGCTTGCTGCAGGACGACGAGGAGACCCTGCGGCTCACCGAGCTGGGCACGCACCTGCGCAACGCGCTGCTGGATCGCCACAGCGCCGCCGAGCTGCGGGAGCTGGTGAACCACCGCCGGCCGCTGATGGACCACGCCCCCGACGTGGCGCTGGCGTTGCGGGGGCTGTATCTGGCCGAGCCCGACGTGGCGTTGCTGGTGGACGTGCTCGATGACCTGGAAGACACCGGCTTCGGCGTGGAGAAGCTGATCTTGCGGATGCTGCGGCTGCACCCCAACGCCGGGGTGAGCCTCTTTTTCCGCACCGAGCACCAGGAGCAGGTGCTCGAGCGCGTGCGCGCCGCGCGCTACCGGGAGCTGTTCGCGCCGGATTTCGCCCGTGAGACGCTTTTGCCCGGTGTATATGGCGCCTTCAAGAGCCAGCTCATCCACCTGGGCTTCCTCCAGCCGTCCTGCCGGCTGTGGACCGACGCCGCGGGGTACGATCCCGGGGAAGACCTCTGGATTCCCAGACGTTGATCAGAGAGCAGAGACTGAAGCAGACACGAGCATGAACCACGGGCGTCCCAGCCGGGTCGAAGCGACCACAAGGTCGAAGCGACCACAAGGTCGAAGCGACCACGAGGTCGAAGCGACCACAA
>CAYFWA010000768.1:0-1958 GCA_964346625.1 uncultured Myxococcales bacterium | reverse complement strand
AGGTCGAAGCGACCACAAGGTCGAAGCGACCACGAGGTCGAAGCGACCACAACGCTGGGGGCCCTCGGAGACGGAGGATCCTGCTGATGACCCGTACGACAGCTACCATGGCCCTGCTCGGGGGGGCGCTGCTGCTGCTCGTCGCTGGCTGCGAGAAGGAAAAGAGCGCCTGCGAGAAGAAGTGCGACAAGCTGGTGACCTGCTATCAGGAGACCCGCGGCGCGCTGAAGACCCGCAAGGCCGCGGTGAAGCGCTGCACGCGGCTGTGCGAGGGCAAGGGCGACCCGAAGCTCCGCAAAGCCGTGAAGAAGTTCGGCAAGGTGTCCTGCCTCGAGTTCATGCGTCGCTACCGCGGCGAGGCCCGGACCCTCGTCAAGGGCGACGGGCGCCCCGCCAAGCAGCGCCGGGGCGCGCGGCGCGCCGGCCCGGGCGGCGACCACCCCTTCCCCGCGCTGCGGGCGCGACCACCGCGGGATCCCCGCAAGCGACGCAAGTGGCGCTCCCCGGTGCTCGAGAAGGTCGACCGGATCCGGATCCGCAAGCCCAAGGAGACCGTGGAGCTCGAGCGCGTGGAGGCGGGCACCCGCGCCGGGGACGTGGGGCGCTGGAAGCTGGTGCGTCCCAAGGAGCAGCCCGCCGATCGGTTCGCCGTGCGCAACCTGCTCAACCGGCTCCAGCGGCTGCGGTTTCGGGGCCGCGCCGAGATCGCCCCCAAGGAGTACGGTCGCCACCGGCTGGGGGACAAGACCGGGGTCCGCTGCACGGTCTATCACGGCGACAAGGTGCTCGCCGACATGATCGTGGGGCGGGCCGAGCGCAGCGGGCGCAAGCGCCGGGGCGGCGTCACCACCCTGGTGCGCAAGGCCGGGACCCAGCAGGTGTGGCGCGTGGTCGGCTCCTTGACGTACCTGTTCAAGCGCCCCGCCTCGGGCTGGAAGGACGCCACGGTGATCCACTTCCGCCGCGAGGACATCCGCAAGCTCGCCATCGAGAAGCCTGACGGCAAGCTCGTGGTCGAGCGCAATCCCGAGGAGAAGAACCCGCGCAAGAAGTTTACCAACTGGAAGATCTTGGAGTCCAAGCCCAAGCTCGAGAGCCTGGACCAAAACAGCATCACCCGCCTGGTGAGCGTGCTCACCCACCTGCGCGCCACCAACGTGATCAAGGATTCAAAGCCCGAAAAGACCGGCCTCGGCAAGCCGCGGGCCGAGGTGACCCTGCACGAAAAGGGCGGCAAGTCCGTGACGCTGCTCATCGGCAACAAGGATGAGAAGCGACGCAGCGCCTACGGTCGCATCAAGGGGGACGACCGCGTCTTTAGGCTGCGGCATCCCCTCGATGAGCTGCCCGACGCGCCCATCCGCTCGTACCGCGACAAGACCCTCGTGGAGGCGAAGCTCAACGAGGTGGTGGCCCTCGAGGTGGTCAAGAACGACGAGACCGTGCGCTTCGAGAAGAAGGGGCGGCTGTGGAAGGCGGTGAAGCCCGAGGGGCTGAAGTTCAACCAGAGCCGTCTCATCAGCACCATCCGCCTGCTGGAGGGACGCTTCGCCGCGCATCAGTTCGCCCGGGACGCCAAGCCCGCCCGGACCGGCCTCGACAAGCCCCAGGGGCGCATCATCGTCACGGTGAAGCCGACCAAAGCAGACCAGCCTGAAAGGAAGGTGGAGATCCTGATCGGGCAGGCCGGCAAGCGAGGGGATTTCTACGCAAAGGTCAAGGGGCAGGGGCCCGTGGTGCTCATCCGTCGCTGGATCCTCAACCGCGTGTGGCGCGACTCCAAGGAGTGGAACCAGCGCCGCCGCAATCGCCGTCGGCGCCGGGGTAGCGGCCCCGGCAAGCGACGTCGCAAAAAGCGCCGCCAGGCGCGCTGAGGCCCCGGTCACGAATAAGGTGTCCGGTTCAGACCCGCGAGCGAAGCGAGCTCACGCAGCCAGCCGGGATGGATCGGCGGCCTG
>CAYFWA010000767.1:212-3720 GCA_964346625.1 uncultured Myxococcales bacterium | reverse complement strand
CCGTCTCCGTCTCCGTCTCCGTCTCCGTCTCCGGGGTCGCCTCCCGCCAACACCGGCGCCGCCGCCCCGCCACGGCTCGTGGAGGTGACGGGCAACGCCCGCCAGCAGGGATTCACCCAGGGGATCCGCTTTCGCCACCGGATGGACGCCTCGCTGCGCAGCCTGGGCCGGCTCCCCTTCGGCCTCCCGTGGCTGTCCCCCCGTGCGCGCCTGGCCCTGGTCTCCCGGGCGGTGGACCTGCTCGGACGCCTGTACCTGCCGATCCACCGCCCGGCGCTGCGGGCCCACGCCACGGGCCGATACCTGCGCTTTCTGCAGGGCCTCGCCGCCGGGTTCTCGGTGGCGCCCGCCCGGGTCTATGGGTTCCACGCCTTCGAGCTCGAAAGCGGCATCGTCGGCTATCGCATGGGCTGCACGGCGCTGGGCTTTGCCGCCCGCCAGACCGACACCGGCGCCCCGAAGCTCGCCTACAACCACGACTTCCCCTCGGCCTTCCGGCCCCACCTGGTGCTGCGTCGCACCCTCTCTGCCCGGGCGGGGGTGGCGCGAAGCCTGAGCCTGACCTACGAGGTGCTGCTGGGGGCCATCGCCGGGATCAACGAGCACGGCCTGGCGGCGGCGGTGAACCAGGCCTTTGCTCGCCGGCCGCGTCGGCTGCGCCCCGCCCTTCTGCCCACCACCCTGGTGCAGGACTGTCTGGATCACTGCCGCTCGGTGGACGAGGCCGTGGCGCGGCTGCGGCCCCTGCCGGTGAACGTGGGATCCCTGGTCACCCTGGTGGACGCTGCCGGGGATCGCGCCGTGGTGGAGCTCGCCCCGGGCGGCCACGCCGTGCGGCGCGCCGCAGGCCCCCACCACATCCTGGCCACCTTCAACCAGTACGGGTGCCCCGAGACCCGCGCCCAGGAGATCCCGGTGGGCGCCCGGGGCACCGGCCTCGCCGCGGGCTACGACCTCCACGAGGCCAACCTGGCCCGCCAGCGCCGTCTCACGAGCCTCGTGGACGTCGACGCCCCGCAGGCCCCGCCGGAGCCGTGGAGCGACGCGCGGATCCACGCCCTGCTCGCCGATCACCAGGGCGGCCTCCCCGGCCCCAACACCCTGTGTCGTCACGACCCGGATCTGGGCGGGGACACCATCGCCTCGGCCATTTTCGACCCGGCCGCCCGGACCGTCCGGCTGCGCCGGGGCTGGCCCTGTCAGGGCGGCTACTCGACGCCCATCCCCCTGGAACCCGCATCCCGACGCTCCGAGCCTCTTTCAGGTCGGCAATGAAGGTCTCGCAGAACAGGCGGCCGGCCGCGCCGCAGCCCTCGCCGCGGCCGGCGTGCTGCTGATCCAGCTGCTCACCTACGCGTGCTGGTGGGATTTTTCCCCCAACGTCTCCTACGGGCCCCGCTACCTGCTGCCCAGCCTCGGGCCGCTTATGCTGCTAGTGGCGGCGGCCCTGGACGCAGGGCGGGCCTGGCGGCTCTGGGCGGCGGGCGCGCTCGGCCTGGCCGGGCTCGCCGTTCAGATCCCCGGCGCGCTGCTGGCCGTCTACAAGCTGCCCAGCGTGGGAGGCGCCCTGATCTGGAAGACCTTCCCCCCGCAAATCGGCTGGGAGATCCTGCTGTGGGGGGGCGTCACCGGAGCGAAGGGTCACTGGTGGCCCGTGGAGTCGCGCTGCGACGTGCTGGCCGCCTCCCAGCCGGCCTACGCCGTGCTCGGCGGCCTCGCCCTGCTCGGCGCCGTCACCGTGCTCGCGCTCCCGCGGCCCCGGCGCTGAGGCAGCAGGCAGAGCGTATGCCGAGGATCCCGTCCAAGAGGGCCTCGGTTGCGGTCCGGTGGTCGATCCTGCCGTGCTACCCACCGGCCTGCCGTGTTAACCTCCGGATCGATCCAATCGCCGGGATGTGCGTTACAGAGGTTTCAGATAAACGGCTTTCGGATGAACAGGTCTCGGATGAACGATCCCCTGCAAGCCCCCGCACCGGGCGCTTCGGCACGAGCCCACCGTGACGCCTATCGGCCTATCGAGCCCGCAGACCGGCGCCCAGGCGGCGCCCCCGGCAGGTCCCGGAGGGCGACGCCGGGGCGATGCCCCGCAGGGCCTGCGGCCCGGATCGCGATGGGGATGGCCACGATCCTCTTGGTGGTCTCCAGCGAGCCGAGGCCCGGGCTCGGGCTCGGGCTCGGGCTCGCGCCCGCGACGGGCGGAGCGAGCACTGCGGCCGCGGCGGTCGCTTCCGCCTCCCCGCCCACCGGGCCGCGGGTGTCCATCCGCGTCCCGGCCACGCGTGGGCCCTGGCAGCCCACGTCGGCGAAGATCCGGGTGTTCAATCCCACCGACGGATACGTCCTCCCCCTGTCCCTCGAGCTGCGCAGCGCAGCCGGGCGACTCCAGCGCTGGGGTCACCGTGGGGCCGTCCGGCGCTGGGTGGGTGTCCGGCGCGCCCGGCGGGACAAGGCCGGTCGCTATCACATCCTCCCGCGAGCACACGCCCCGCAGCGGATCGTCGCGTCGCCGCGACGGTCACGAGGTAACGCCCGCCTGGCCGAGCTGACCGGGGTGCTGCGTCCGGGCCAGTCCACGCAGGTCTCCCACGCCTTCCAGGCGGCCTACGCCCACGGGGGGAGGCTGCGGGCGAAGCTGCGCTACCTCGTGATCGCCTAGTCCCGATCGTGCCACTGGGCCTGGATCTCCTCGTAGGTCTTCCCCTGCTGCTCCACCCACGTGTAGTACTTGAGGTTGTGGATGCGCTTGCGCTCCCAGTACCCCAGCTCCTGCACGTAGTCCACGGTGGTGCCCAGCAGGTGGCGGTGGAAGTCCGCCGCGGCGTCGCGCTCGGTGTAGGCGCCGCGGGCCGGGAAGGGCGCCAACGCGGGAGGCGCGGTCGCCGCAACCGCTGACGACGCCGATGCAGCCGAGCTCGAGCTTTCAGCGCTGCCGCCGCGCCGCACCCCCTGGGAGCGCCTGCTCAAACGCACGCTCAAGGTCGACGGGCTCGACTGCCCCCGATGTCACGCCCAGATGGTCTTGCTCGTAACTCATCACCGCGCCGAGCGTCATCGAGCGCATCCTCACGCACCTGCGCCTGCCCGCCACCCCGCCACCGGTGGCGCCGGTGCGCAGCTTCGAGCCGGCCCCCGAGCAGACGTTCGAGCCGTGGGACGAGCCGCCGGAGCTCGACGAGCCCGACGAGCCCATCGAGGGCACCCGCGCGCGCCCCCCGCCCTGACCACGAGCGCGGCCCGCCCTCCGACTCGCCCGGCGAGGAGCCAGGCCAGATCGGGTAGCACCGGGCCGCTCGGCACCTCGGCGCTTCCCCGGCTCGGGCGCCCGCTCCCGAGCCCGAGCCAGACCGGGTAGCACCGAACCGCCCTGAGCCTCGGCGCCCGTCGGAGGAGTACTACTTGTCGGGCCCGTCGGGGGATGCCTCCCGATCGGGCCCGTCGGAGGAGGACTGCTGGTCGGGCCCGTCGGAGGAGGACTGCTGGTCGGGCCCGTCGGAGGAGGACTGCTGGT
>CAYFWA010000767.1:0-112 GCA_964346625.1 uncultured Myxococcales bacterium | reverse complement strand
CGGGCTCGGGCGCCCACCAGATGCTCAGGTCGAGGGCGACCGGCTCGAAGGGCGGGGCGTGCACTGTGTCCTCGCCCTCGTGGGCAGAGTGAAGGACCCAGTGTGACTCCTG
>CAYFWA010000766.1:161-3720 GCA_964346625.1 uncultured Myxococcales bacterium | reverse complement strand
TGGTGACGGCGCGATAGAGCTGCTCCACCAGCACCACCCGCGCCAGGCGGTGCGGCAGCGTCAACGGGCCCAGCGACAGGCGCTCGTTGGCCCGCTCGAGCAGCCCCGCCGAGAGCCCGTCGGCCCCGCCGATCACGAGCTGTAACGGGGCCGGATCGGCCAGGCGCTGCCCCAGCCACCGGGCGAGCTGCTCGGAGCCGAGCATCCGTCCCTCGGCGTCGAGGGCGACGAGGTGAGCCTGCGCGCCGACCCGTTTGATGGCCTCGGCGTCGCTGCGCAGCTCCAGCAGCTCCACCTTGTGGTGGCGCCGCAAACGCTTGAGATAGTCATCGCACAGCCGGGTGAGGCCCGGATCCTTGAGACGCCCGATGGCCAGGATGGAGATGTGCATCGGAGGAGCTTGATGCTTGATATCAAAGGAGGGCGGTCCGCGCTCCACGCGGATCGTGGCTCGCCCCGATCGCCGACAACAGCCCCGGCGGCTACGCCTTGGCCCGGGCCCCGGCCGCGGAAGCCGCGCCGGAGGACCGGAGCTCCCGGCGCTTGGCGTCCACCCAGAGGGACTCCAGGTCGTAGAAGTCCCGCAGATCCTCCTGGAAGATGTGGATCACCACGTCACCGAAGTCCAGCAGGACCCAGCGCGCCTCGTCGAGCCCCTCGCTGCCGAAGGGCTTGTAGCCCTCCGAGCGCATGCCGCGCAGGATCGCCTCGGCCACCGCCTTCACCTGACGCGCGGTGCGTCCCCCCAGGATCAGCAGGTAGTCGGTGTAGGAACAGAGCCCGCGTACGTCCAGGAGCACGGGCTCGAGGGCTTGTTTTTCCAGCGCCCAGCGGCTCGCGGCTTCCACCACGTCCGGGGTGCCGTCTTCTTTCGAAGTCAATCGGGTTCGACCTCCGCTTCTGCCGGTCATGGCAGTCATCAATCGAGACTACTCTCACTATATCGCATGGTAATCGCTCCGTCCACGAGAGGCACAGTCGGAGCAGGGCCTCGGACAAAGTCCGGTATTGCCGGGTCCCCCCACCCATGCCGATGGTGATGATTGCCCCTGAGATCCCAAAGCGACGTGAACGTGTGGCGAGGGGGAGCGCCGGCGCCGCCTCGGCGTTAGGCCCCGATCACGAATAACCTGATCGTTCAGGCCGCCGATCCATCCCGGCTGGCTGCGTGAGCTCGCTTCGCTCGCGGGTCTGGACTGGATCATTCCAGCTTGCGAAAATGATCCAGTCACCAGCGGCTCATCGGTTGAATATCCCGCAATATTCGCCCTCTTCGCGCCTTGCCAGCCGGGCGCCTCGGCGCCCTGAGCTGGACATCTTATTCGTGAGCGGGGCCTTAGGAAGGCTCCTGGGGTGCAAGACCAACAGGTCTCCCAGCAGGGCGCGGGATTCGAGCCAGATGCCAGGGACCGGGGATCGCGGTGAAGTCTTCCATGCGCTGATCGGGCGGCAGTCTGGGCACGAGCAGGTTCTCGTAGCGGCCCCACTATAATCCTGGTCCCTGCGCGACGGCCAACACGATTCCATCGTTTCAATTCGTCGCGCGTCCGCTACACTGCCGGCCATGCGCCGCGCGGTGGTGATCCTCGGGCTCCTGGCCGTCTCGGGGGTGCTGATCTGGCACACGAGCCGGTTCGACTTCATCTGCGATGACGCCTACATCTCCTTTCGCTACGCCGAGAACCTAGCGCGCTACGGGGAGCTGAACTGGAACCCCGGGGGGACCCCGGTGGAGGGGTACACCAACTTCGGCTGGACGGTGCTGCTGGCCGCCGGCATCGCGGTGGGGATCGGGCCCGAGCGGCTCGCCCCGGCCATGGGCCTGCTGTTCGGCGTACTCACCCTGCTCACCCTCTACTGGTTGGGGCGCGTGCTGGCGGGCGCCGGGGGCCCGGATCCACGACGCACGGGCCGGCGGCTGCCGTGGCAGCGGGAGCTGCTGGGCGGGCACGCGCCGCTTTCGGGCTGGGACCTGCTCGCGCCGGCCCTCACGGCCTGCTGGGGCGCCTACGCCTGCTGGATGTCCGGGGGGCTGGAGACCCCCCTGTTCACCTTCCTGCTCCTTTTGGCGCTGACCCAGTACGTACGCGAGGAGACCACGGCGCGCGACACCGGGCCGGGCCGGCTGCGGAGCTCGTTTCTCTGGTTCGCCCTGGCCGCCCTGACCCGGCCCGAGGGGGTGCTGATGTTCGCCGTGGTGGGAGCCCACCGGCTGATGTGGACCCTGGGCGGCGCCGCGGCCCACCGCCTGTCGGCCGGGCGCCGGGGGGCGGGCCAGCGGCTCGACAGCGCCCTGCAGAGCGACGGGCTGTGGGTCATCGGCTTCGTGCTGTGCTACGGGGCCTACTTCGTCTGGCGCTACGAGCACTACGGCTGGCTGTATCCCAACACCTACTACATCAAGGTGGCCACCACCGACGCGGCCAGGACCCGGGAGCTCGGCCTGGCGTACCTCGGCTCCTTCGTGCGGGACTACCGGCTGTGGGGGTACGCCCCGGCCGCGCTGCTCGCCCTGGCCACGCCCCTGCTCTGGTGGCGCCGGGGCGCCCCACGGCGGAGCGAAAACGGGGTCCGCCCGGATGACGCCGCCTCGGCGGACTGCGCCGCCTGGCACGCGCCCTCGCGCACCCTGGCCGCCGGCTTCCACCGGATGCTGTTTCTGTGGACCCTCGCGGTGCCGCTGCTGCTGGTGCACGGCTGGCACGTGGTGCGCTTCGGCGGGGACTTCATGGCCATGCACCGCTTCTTCGTGCCGGTGATCCCGCTGCTGGCGCTGCTGCTCGCCCTCGGCGCCCGCGCCACCTCCGATGGGCTGCTGACCCCGCTGCGGCGTCGGCTCGGACCCCGCCTGCGGTTTTGGTCCTTCGTGCCGCTGTCGGCGCTTTTGATCTGGGCCTTCGCCGCCCGCTCCACCGCGCTGGATCGCCGCACCCTCCAAACCCTCACCGTGACCCCCACGGGCTACCACGGCGCCTACGATCACATGGAGTCGGTGGCCTTCATGCGCAAGTTCGCCCGGGATCGGGCCCTGGTTGGGCGCTGGCTGCGCCAGCGCGTGGCCCCCCACCGGCTCATGGCCGTAGGCGGCGCCGGCGCCATCGTTTACTGCTCCCGCCTGCGCGCCATCGACTCCTTCGGCCTGTCCGACACCTGGATCGCCCACCACGCCAGGCCCGTGAGCCACCGGCCCGGCCACCAGAAGCGCGCCCCCCTGCGCTACGTGCTGCGGCGCAAGCCCGACATCCTGTGCTACCCGGGCCTGGTGCGGATGCAAAACTGGGAGTACCGCCCCCCGCGGAGCGAGCGGCGGCGCTGGGAGCGGCGGGGCTACCGCTACTTCTGCGCCACCCCCCGCGGGCTGTACCCCAGCCACTACTGCTGTCTGTACCGGCTCCACCGCGGCCTGCGCCTGCAGCCGGTCTCTGCCTACCGCCAGTAGGCCCCTCACCCCAATCGCCAGAACCGGAACCGGCACCCGGAACCGGCACCCAGAACCGGCACCCGGAACCGGCACCCGGAACCGGCACCCGGAACCGGCACCCGGAACCGGCACCCGGAA
>CAYFWA010000765.1:0-3722 GCA_964346625.1 uncultured Myxococcales bacterium | reverse complement strand
GGGGCGGCCACGGCGGCGGCGGCGGCGGCGGGCCGAGCATCGGCATCGCAGGCCGGGGCGGCTCCTGGTCCCTGTCTGGCAACAACTACACGCTCGGCCTCTCCGGGGCGGGCGGCAGCAGCGCCGGCAACAGCGGCGCGGCGGGCCGCCGGCAAAACACGTACTCCTTCTGACTCGAGTCTGATCCGAGCCTCAATTGCCCCGCGACGTATCGAGCCCTCACCGTCCGTGGCCGTGGGCCCTCGCCTTTTGGGGCGCGCTGTGGTCCTGTAAAGGGGACCGCGATCACCCCGCCGCTCCGACGCGCTCCGAGGCTCACCCGCCGCGGGCCCGACCCTCCTCCCGGCGGACCACCGCCTTGCCGCGCCCGGCCCTTCGGCCCCCGCCCAAAAGCAGGCGGCCCAGCGGGCCGAAGGCTCAGCCGCGCGCCCGTCGCCCGGCCTCTCTCACCACGGCGGGTCGGGTGCCGCCAGCCCGGCTCCGGCGCGCCATCCGCCAGGGGGCCCAGGCCCTGTGCAGGTTGCCCGCCGGGAGGATCCGCCACGACACGATGGTGGGGCTGGCCGCCACCCGCGCCCGGCTCTGGTGGCCCGATCTGCAAGCCTGCTTCGCGCGGCTACGGGGGGCGGCGTTGCAGGATCGCGATCATCCCCTCACGGGGCTCATCGCCCCCGAGCTGGCCGGGAAGTTGGACGTCGGGCACCTGCAGCGGCGGCGCATTCCCCGGCCCGGTCAAGGGCGAATCAACCCCAACGTGGTGGTGTTCCGCGCGGCCCACTGCCGGCGGGCCGGCTTCCCCGACGCGTGGTTGGCCTACGTCACCGGCCCCATGCGCGACGAGGGGGAGTATCACAGCGCCCACGCCCTCTGGACGCTGCAGCTTTTACGCGAGCGCGGCTGCCAAGCTGACCGGGCGCTGCGCCAGGGGATCGCGTCGTTGCAGTCCGAGCTGCTGCGGGCCCAGCGCCGGACGACCACGCTGAGCACCACGCGCGCCATCGACCTGTACGCCGAGCGGCTGCTGTTCGTGCGCCTGTCCGGCGCCCCCCGCTCCGTCCTGCTCCCCTTCGTGCCCCGACTGCTGGCCGCGCAGCGCGCCGACGGCGCCTTCGCCGCCCCTGGGGAACGCCGACCGCACTGGCTGCAGCACGCCACCACCGTGGCCATCTGGGCGCTGTCCACCCTGTTGCCCGAGGCGCGGGCGCCGCGCGCCCGGCGGCGCGCGGCCAGAGCCGCGAAACCGCGGGACCGCCCAGGCCAGCCCCCCCCGCGATGACGCGGCTCAGGCTCGAGTTTCGCCCTTCTTTCGGCGCGCGAATTCAACCGACGAGCGACGCAGACAGAATTGATGGATCGGCGCGCGAATTCAACCGACGGGCGACGCAGACAGAATTGATGGATCGGCGCGCGAATTCAACCGACGGGTGACGCAGACAGAATTGATGGATCGACGCGCAAATGCCGAAGTCATTCTTGCGCGAGCCCTCAATCCGGGGCCCCCGGCCCCTCGATGCGGGGGGGGACCAGGAAGTAGACGTCGCGATGGTCGAGCAGCGCGTCGGCGACGCCGCGAACCTCCATGCGCGCGCGAAAAAGCTGGGGGCCGGACGCGGAATGCTCGACGGTGGTGTTCGCGCCGGCGTAGAGCTTCCAGCAAAGCGGCGTGCCCGGCAGCACGGCTTGGTAGCGATCGTGGAAGCCGTCTTGGTCCGGATCCGAGGTGGTGAAGCCGTCCGGACACGCGGCGGTGCCCGCCTGGTGGACCTCCACCGCGTGAACGAAGGCGGACACCGCGTCCACCGGGTCTCCGTGATCGTCGTGGTTGTTTGGATCGTTGGCCATCACCGCGCCCACGTCCTGGGGCAGGCTGGTGATCAAGGCCTGCACCGCGCACGTGATGGCCGTGGCCGCGTCGGTCTCCGGGCCGCTGACGATGGCCCGGGCATCATGAAAGGGACTCGCTCCCAGGGCCAGGCACTCGGGGGTGTTGGGGATGGCCGGCACGGGGGGGACCAGCGTCACCGCGGGGGAGCCGCCCTGCATCTGGAGCAGATCCAGGCGTAGCTGGGCGAGCTCCCCCTCCGAGTCGTTGCCCGTGACGCCCACCACCCGCACGCCGGCGTCGGCGAGGTCGTCGTAGGTGAACTGCATCAGGTCCCCGCCGTACCAGGCGTCCTCGTGGAAGTCCTCGTCGGTGATGAGCAGAATCAGCCGCAGGGCGTCGGGCCGAAAGCAAGCCTGCCCCATCCGGGCTGCATCCGAGGCGCAGCTTCCCGAAAGCAGCCCGTCCAGGGCGCGGATGTGCTGCTCGAGCCCCCCGGCGCCCTGGTCGGGCAGCGCGTTCTGAGTGCCGGCGTGATCCGCGTCGATGTCCTTGAGGTGGGCCCAGACCTCGGCGTTGGCCCCGAAACGTCCAGCGCCGGTCTGCACGTCGGGGATGCACTGGTCCAGCGTGGGGTCCTCACCGGGCTGGCAGCCGATGATCCCCATCATGTTCACGAGCTGAGCCTTGATGCTGCCGATCTCGGTGACCATGGAGTACGAGACGTCCTCCAGCAGATACAGGTCCACGCTCTGGAAGGTGGAGACGAAGCCCAGCCGATCCTCGACGGGCACGGGCGAGGCCTGGTAGGGCACCACGAAGACGAAGTCCCCGCGCGCCCTGGGGTTGTCGGCCGGATCCTGGGGATCGGTGCCCGCCGCCACCTCGACGAGGTCCGAGGCCTGGTCGCCGTCGCTGTCGGCGGTGTAGGGATCCGTCTCCCCGGGATCCACCTGCCCGTTTCCGTTCCGATCCTCGTTCGCGTCGCTCAGGCCGTCGTTGTCCGAGTCCACGTCGCGAAAGTCTGCCACGAGATCCCCGTCGCTGTCTCGCGGCGGGGTTGCCGGATCATCGTCCCCGGCCTCCAGACGATCGGCGATGCCGTCCCCGTCGGAATCCAGATCCTGAAAGTCGGGCACCCCGTCCTCGTCCGTGTCCAAAAGCCCGCCGTTCACCCCTTCCTGGACATCCAGGATGGTGTCCCCGTCGGCATCCAGGTCCTGGTGGTCCGGATGCTGGTCCTGATCGGTGTCGCGGGGCCGGTCGGGATCGGGGCCGATCTCCACCGCGTCGGGGATGGTGTCGCCATCATCGTCCAGATCAGCGTAGTCTGCCAAGCCGTCGCCGTCCCAGTCGCCGGTGCCGTCCACGTCGTCTTCGATTCCGTTGCCGTCCGAGTCCCGGTCCCGGAAATCGGCCACCCCGTCGGCGTCGCTGTCGCGGGGGCTCTCCCCGTCACCGCGCTCGATGGCGTCGGGGATTCCGTCGTCATCCGAGTCCAGATCCAGATAGTCGGGGATGCCGTCCCGATCGGTGTCGACGCCCTCTTGTCGACCCTCCTGGTCGTCGCAGATGCCGTCGCCATCCGCGTCACCGGCGCTGCCGCAATCGATGGAATGCTGGTTATTATCATTATTGTTGTTCTGATTGCCGTCCGAGGCCGACGGTCCACATCCCACCAGCATCGAAAGGAGCGCGATGGCCATAATCCCCGGGCGCCCGCGACCCAGCATCCCTGGGCGCCCGCGACCCAGCATCCCTGGGCGCCCGCGACCGGGGTTACCCTCCTCGAGGCTCGGGCTGCATCGGATCGCGGGATTGCATCGGATCGCGGGATTGCATCGAATCGCGGGATTGCATCGGATCGCGGGATTGCATCGAATCGCGGGTCTGGTTCTGC
>CAYFWA010000764.1:0-3734 GCA_964346625.1 uncultured Myxococcales bacterium | reverse complement strand
GCGCAGCCCGTCCCCCTCACTCGTAGCGCAGCCCGTCCACCGGTCGGATGGCCGCCGCCTTGAAGGCGGGATACAACGCCGCGACGAAGCACAGCGCGAGGGTGCTCGCGATCATGAGCCCCACCTCGAAGTAGTCCACCTGCACCGGCAGTCGGCTGATGAGGTAGACCTTGGGGTCCAGCGGAAAATTGAGTCGCCCCACGCTGTAGCTCATGATCAGCCCGTAGCCGGCGCCGAGCCCGCTGCCCAGCGCTCCGATGAGCAGGCTCACCATCAGAAACACGCGCCCGATGCCCCCGGCCGACGTCCCCATGGAGCGCAGGATCGCCACCTGGCGCTGCTTGTCCACCACCAGCATGTACAGCGACGCCAGGATGCAGAAGGCCGCCACCCCCAGCACCACGATGCCGATCACCACGAAGATGAGCCGCTGAGTGCGCAGCGCGGAGAAAAGCGGCTTGTTGAGCTGCATCCACGTGATCACCCGGTAGGGTTGTCCTCCCAGCCGCTGGTTGATGGCCGCCGCCACCTCCGGGGCCTCGTAGATGTCGTCGAGCTTGATCTCCACCCCGAGCACGGCGTCGCGATCCGGTCCCTCGGTGGGGTTGAGAAAGCGCTGGGCCGCCTTCAGGTGCACGAACACCAGCTTCTGATCGTACTCCTCGAACCCGCAGTAAAACAGCCCCACCACCCGAAAGTCCCGGGCCTGGGGTGGCCCACCCCGCGTCGTCTCGGCCCCCCGCAGCTTTTGAATCTCCGCCGTGGGCGAGATCAGCCGGATGATGTCTCCCTCCTTGGCGTCGAGCCGCCTGGCCAGCCGCGTCCCGATCACCACGCCGGGCAGCTCGCAGTCCCGACGCGATCCCGGGATGACGTCGCCGTCTTCGTCGCGCTTGAACTGGCACCCCCCGACCTGGCCAGGCCCCACGGCCCCCTGGTCGAGGTGCTGAGACAGGCGCGCCAGCTTGCGGTCGAGGTCCTGTTGGCTCTTCGCCCGCACGTACTTGCCCAGATCCAGCACCTCGCTGACGTTGCCCGGCAGCACCCCCTTCATCAGGACGTGGGTGTGCTCCGTGCCCCGCGCCACCAGCATGTCGGCGATGGTGAACGGCGCCGCGCCGGTGACCTGGTCCATCTGCTTCACCTCCTTGATCACCTGCTCGTACTCCGTGAGGCCATAGCCCCACTTCATCACGAGCACGTGGGCGTTGAAGCCGAGGACCTTGTCCTTGAACTCCTGACTGAACCCGCTGGTCACCGCGCGCCCCATCACCATGGTGCCCACGGCGAGGAACACCGCCAGGATGGACACGGTGGTGAACATGGAAAACAGCAAAAGCAGCGCCCCCAGCACCGCCAGCAGCCCGCCGACGC
Source organism: uncultured Myxococcales bacterium (assembly GCA_964346625.1). Taxonomy (GTDB): domain Bacteria; phylum Myxococcota_A; class Polyangia; order HGW-17; family JAJRWW01; genus CAYFWA01. Next base: position 2,360 of record CAYFWA010000764.1, on the reverse strand, counting down.
CCAGGAGGGCGGCCCCGGTGTACTCCCAGGTTCCCAGGCCGTACTGCAGCCCCGCGCCGAGGCCGGCCACCAGCAGGCCGAGCAGCAGCAACCCCAGTCGCACGCGGGTCACCCGCGGGCGAAACAGGTAGCGCCAGGCTGTAATGGTTTCGTACATGTCCGTACGCACACCCCGGAGCCGCGCCGGCCCCGTCCGTACTGGGGTGCTTACCCGATCTGCGACGAGAAGGCTATGGTTTCTGAAGATTCCACCGGAGCGTCGCCGCGGGGCGTTCTCCCGGGGGGAAGGCCAGCAGCTCCACCCAGCGGTCCCGCTCCGGGTCCAGCCGCCGACCGAAGTGCACCGTCCCGTCGAGGCGGTAGTCGTGGCCCGCCCCCTCCCGGCTCTTCCAGCGGCGCGACAGCTCCACCTTTATGTCCTGGTAGGGCACCACGGCGCCGTCGGAGAAGCGCAGCTTGAACGACCACTCGCGCAGCTTGGTCATGCGATCCTCGCCCGCCGTGATCTCGGGTCGGTTCAGCAGATCGATGCGCACCCGGAACGCGGTCTGCCCCTGGATGTACCGCTTGCGCCAGGCCTCGATGTTGCGCTTGGCCACCTCCATGGACTGCTTCTTGCGGGTGGCCCGGCCCTCCTGAAAGGCCACGATCCACGAGAGGTCCCACAGCGTGGCCGACAGCCGGATGTCTTCGGCCACCACCACCTGTCGATTGTACAGCTCGATGAGGGCGTCCGCCGAGCGGGTCATCAGCGCGGGGTGGACTCGCCGCTCACCCGACACGGGCACCGCCGGATTGCACGCCGCCGCGATGCCGGTCCACCCCAGCAGCGCGGCAACCATCGCGATCCGCACGACGCCCGCCGGCGCCGCCCACACCACGCCTGCCTGCGCCGCCCCCACCACGCCGTCATTCGACTGATCCAGATCCAGCCTCTCGCGCATCAAGATCGGCTCCTCGCTTCGTGTCGAAGCTTCCTGTCGAAGGGTCGGTGTCGTCTCTTCCCTCCCCCGTCCTCGCCGCGGCCCCGGTTGCGGCGCCCTCCCCGGCACGCAGCCACCCCCGGATCCCCTCCACGCTAGGGCAGGGTCTGCCGAGCGTCAAGCAGCATGCCCACCACCGGCGCGGCGTCCCGGCACAGCCCCTCGAGTAGCTCGTGATCGGCCAGGCCGAAGGGGTCGGGTACGTGGGAGTCGATGTCGAGCTGCCCCACGAAGCGCCCCTGCCACATCACGGGCACCACCACCTCGGCCCGCGTCTCCAGGCTGCAGGCCAGGTAGTTGTCCTCCGCCCCCACATCCGGGATCCACAGCGCCTCCCGACGTTCGGCCACCTGCCCGCAGATCCCCCGCCCGAAGGGGATCCGCGTGTGCTCGGTGGGCGCCCCGGCGAAGGGCCCGAGCTGCAGCACCCGCGGGTCGTCGGGCCACACCAGGTAAAAGCCCACCCAGTCGTAATGCGGCACGGCCTCGTGCAGCCGATCGCACACCGCCTGCAGGGCCGCCCGCCCCGCCACCGCCCGCTCGCCCAGCGGCTCCACCGCCTCCACGGCGGCGAGCCGCCGCGCCCCTTCGCACCGCAGCGCCTCGAAGTCCACCTCCCGCTCCGCCCCGCGCCCGGCGCCCGCTTGCGTTTCCGTTTCCGTTTCTGGCGGTCGACGTTGCCTCGGGCCACTCATCTCACAGCTCCACCCCGTGCAGGCGGGCCAGCTCACCGGAGATGTAGACCACGTGGCTGCGCTCCTCGTCGATGATGGCGTCGAGCCGCTCCGGACCCCAAGAGGCAGGGATGGCCCGCTGGATTCCCGAGTAGAAGGCGATGCTCGTCTGCTCCATCTGCAGCGCCAGCCGCAGCAGCTCCTCCAGGCTCTCGTCGCCGCGCAGCCGGTCGCCGGGCTCGCCGTCCACCTCGAAGACCAACCCGTTGGCCATGGCCTGCAGATACCGCTCCACGGTGCCGTCGGGGTCCCGGGCCACCTCCGCCTCCAGGTCCTGCGCCGAGCGCCCCGCGAGCTCCTGCTTCATGGCCGTGAACACCTCCTCGTGGCGCACCTCGTAGTCCGCCAGGTCCAGCAAGAGCTTTCGAGCGTCGTCGTCGTCCACCCGCTCGGCCGCCAGCCGGTAAAACCGCTCTCCGTAACGCTCCACGTGGCAGGCCAGCTCCAACACTTCGATGGGATTGAATCCAGCGCTCATGGGTCCTCCTCATTGCCGGGTCGAGGCACGCGCGCCGCCCGGAGCTCTCCAATGTGAGGCCGGCGCGCCCCGGCGCAAACCCCGCCCCGCCGCCCCCCGCGCGAATCCATGGCTATATCCGGATCTCTCACCACGATAATGACCCGTTTTTTCGAGAGAAACGGG
>CAYFWA010000763.1:0-3735 GCA_964346625.1 uncultured Myxococcales bacterium | reverse complement strand
CCCAAAGCCGCGCCGCACCCGGCGGCCGCACCCGCGCCGTGCCCGGCGGCCGCACCCGCGCCGTGCCCGGCGGCCGCACCCGCGTTGGGCCCGGCGGCCGCACCCGCGTTGGGCCCGGCGGCCGCACCCGCGCCGTGTCCCTCCGCTGCGTCAGGGCCCTGAGCCCGGCCCCGGGGGGCGGGCCGCCGTCGGGGGGGAAGCTGCACCTGGAGGCGCAACACCCCCGTGCGCCGCGTGGGCAAGGTCGGGTTGGAGAAAACGAGGTTGCCCAGGCTGTAGGCGATCAGCGCGTTCCCGCGCCACTGTACGCCCTCGAGCACGTGGGGGTGGTGACCCACCACTAGGTTGGCCCCCGCGTCCACCAGGGCGTGGGCCAGCCGCCGGATGCGCGGCCGCGGGTAGTGGGCCTTTTCCACCCCCCAGTGGATGTACACGGCCACGAAGGGGCAGCGGTTGCGGGCCCGGCGGACCCGGGCGAGCAGCCGGTCCTCCTGGTCTTCGGGGTAAAACGCCACGTGGGCCTCGCCTCGGCCGCGCAGATTCACCTTGGTGGTGGCCGGGAGCACGGCGAGGCACGTCCCGGCGCGGCGCAGCACGTAGGGCCGGCGGGCCTCGGCCGCGGTGCGCCCCGTGCCCATCACCGCGACCCCGGTCTTGCGCAGATGGGCGAGGGTTTCGAGCACTCCGGCGTCGCGTCCGTCGAAGGCGTGGTTGTTCGCCGTGGACACCAGGTCGATGCCCGCCGGGTGGAAGATCTGGCCCGAGGCCCATGGCGCCCACAGGTTCAGCCGCTTTTCGGCGTACTGTGGATCGGTGCGCATGAGCACGCCCTCCATGTTGGCCACGGCCAGATCCGCGGCGTGAAAGAGCGGGGCGACAAAGCGCAGCGGGTTCTGGCTCCAGGGAAATCGCTTGAGGGCAGGGGAGGTCCCCCGCCAGTTGAGGGCCACGTCGCCGGTGAACACGAGGGTGAGCCGCTCACCGGCCCGGTGCCGAGCTCGCCGCGTCGCGGGGGTGCGAGGCTCGGCGGGGCGCGCCACGGCGCGGTGCGCCCGCGGCGGCTCGGTCCGGCGGTGGGCGTGGGGGGCGGTGCCGCGGGACGCTGCCGGATCGGTGGTGCGCCCCCGGACCTCCGCCCCGCCGAGCGGCGCCGGTCCCCGCGTGCGCTCCGTCGACGGAGACAGCGCCAGCGCGCCGGTCACCAGGATAAGGGCTCGCGGGATCATGGCCTTGAGAGTACCGGGCCCTGCGGTGGGTGCAAGGCCCGAAAACCCGGATGTGGCGGGGTGGCCGTCAGCTCACCGGCGCCCCGGCCGTCAGCTCACCGGCGCCCCGGCCGTCAGCTCACCCGCGCGCCGGCCGTCAGCTCACCGGCGCCCCGGCCGTCAGCTCACCCGCGCGCCGGCGGGGGCCTCATCATCGACCTCGAGCACATAGACCCCCACAGGGGAGCCGGCGGCCAGCACCATGCCCTCGCTGGTGCCGAGCTTCATCTTACGCGGCGCGAGGTTGGCCACCAGGATCACCTTTCGGCCCACCAGCCCCTCGGGGTCGTAGTGTTTTTTGATCCCGGCGAACACGGTGCGCTCGTGATCGCCCACGTCGAGGGTCAGCTTCAACAGCTTGGCGGCGCCCTCCACGTGGCTCGCCTCCCGCACCCGGGCCACCCGCAGGTCGACTTTGGCGAACTCGTCGATGGTGATGGGCTCGGCGATGGGGTCGGGGGTAAACCCCGCCGCCTCAGGGGCCTCCCCGTCCGCCCCCGGGGCGCTGGAGGCTGCGGCGTACTTGTCGGCCTGGGCTTGCAGCATCCGGTCGACCTGCTCGACCTTGAGCCGGTCCACCAGGCGCTCCCAGGGCCCCAGCGTGTGTTCGATGAGATCGAAGGTGAGATCCGCCCAGCGCAGCTCACCCAGCCCCAGGCCGCGCTCCAGGCGGGCGGACCACTCGGGGAGCACGGGCTTGAGCAGGATGGTCAAGACCTTCACCACGTTCAGCGCGGTGGTGCAGATGCGCTGGGCCGCGGCGGGATCCTCCTTGATCACGTGGAAGGGGGCCCGATCCTGGAAGTACTTGTTTCCCGCCTCGGCCACCTCCACGATCTCGCGCAGCGCCCGGCCGAACTCGAAGGCCTCGTAGGCGCTCCGGATGGTGTCGAATCGCGCCTGGATCGGGTCCAGCAGCGGCCCGGCCTCGGGGTCCAGGGTGGACACCCGCCCCTCGAAGCGCTTGGTGACGAAGGAGTGGGCCCGGCTGGCCAGGTTGGCGCACTTGTTCACCAGGTCGGCGTTGACCCGGTTGACGAAGTCCTCGACGTTGAGGTCCAAATCGGCGTTGGTGGGGCCGAGCTTGCTCGCGTAGTAGTAGCGCAGATACTGCGGGTCCAGGTGCTCGAGGTAGGTCCGCGCGGTGACCGCCGTACCGGAGCGCTTGGACATCTTCTCGCCGTTGACCGTCAAAAAGCCGTGCACCTGCACCCGATCCGGGGTGCGGTAGCCGGCGTTGGTCAGCATCGCCGGCCAGAACAGACAATGAAAATACGCGATGTCCTTGCCGATGACGTGGACGATGCGGGTCCCCTCGCGTTTCCAGTAGGCATCGAAATCACGCCCCCGCTCGTCGCAATACTTCTGGGTGGTGCCGATGTAGCCCACCGGCGCGTCGAGCCAGACGTAGAAGTACTTGTCCTGCTCCCCCGGGATCTTGAAGCCGAAGTACGGAGCGTCCCGCGAGATGTCCCAGTCGCGCAGCTCCCCCTCGAGGAAGTTTTTCTGGAGCCAGTTGGCGGTGGCCTTTTGCAGGTGGCCCTCGGCGGAGACCCACTGCTGGATCTGCGCCTTGCACTCGGACAACCGGAAGAAGTAGTGCACCGAGCGGCGTCGCTCGGGAGGGTTGCCACAAAGCGAGCAGCGTGGCGCCGCCAGATCCGTGGTCCGGTAGGTGTGACCGCAGACCTCGCAGTTGTCGCCGTACTGATCCTCGGCGCCGCAGCGGGGGCAGGTGCCCAGCACGAAGCGGTCGGGCAAAAAGCGCTCGTCGTGCTCGCAAAAGAGCTGCTCGATCTCCTCGGTGTAGATGAGGCCCGCCTGTCGCAGGCCCTCGAAAATGGACACCGCGTGGTGCTCGGTCTCCGGGGAGTTGGTAGTGTAGAAGCGGTCGAACTGGATCTGGAAGTCCGAAAAGTCCTTATGATGCTCCCGGTTGTAGCGCTCCACCAGGGCCTTTGGGGGCAGCCCGAGCTGCGAGGCCTTGATCTCGATGGGGGTCCCGTGGGTGTCGGAGGCGCACAGGTAGATCACGTCGTGGTCCAGCAGACGGTGCAGCCGCGCGAAGATGTCGGTCTGGATGTACTCCACCAGGTGCCCGATGTGGATGTCGCCGTTGGCGTAGGGCAAAGCGGAGGTGACCAGGAGTCTGGGTGACATGAGAGCAGTCCTTTCTCGGGCGCGACCCGATGGGGGAAGCCCTACACATGCGACATCACGAGAGCGGCGTCAAGCCATCGGCCATCGGCCATCGGCCATCGGCCATCGGCCATCGGCCATCGGCCATCGGCCATCGGCCATCGGCCATCGGCCATCGGCCATCGGCCATCGGCCATCGGCCATCGGCCATCGGCCATCGGCCATCGGCCATCGGCCATCGGCCATCGGCCATCGGCCATCGGCCATCGGCCATCGGCCATCGGCCATCGGCCATCGGCCATCGGCCATCGGCCATCGGCCATCGGCCATC
>CAYFWA010000762.1:2499-3744 GCA_964346625.1 uncultured Myxococcales bacterium | reverse complement strand
CACGCTGAAGGTGAACGGAAAGCTCAAGTAGTGGGTCTCGCGCTCGGAGCCCGCCGGCGGGTCCGTGTCGATCTCGAGCTTGACCCGGAGCTTGCGCCGCGGATCCCGTGGATGAGGCAATGACAGCAGCAGGAGCTTGCCGAAGGAGCCTGTCTTCAAAAAGGCCTTCTTCACTGCGCTGTCGGTGTCGGTGTCGGACCGATCGACGACCTCGAGCGAGACGCCGTCAGCCTCGAGCTCTCGAACCACCGGCTCCAGGATCCTCTCCCACCGAAACCCGTGGTCGGCGCTCTTCAACACGAAATCGAGATCCTCGCTGAACCGATCCAGCCCATGAAAGAGCCGCAGGCACGTCCCGCCGTGAAGCTCCGCCTGCCGGCAGAGCCCACCCTTGGCCAGCCCCGCCAGCACGACATGCTGTAGCAGCTCGGCGAGAACGTTCTCCTGCTCGAGCGCATCCCGAGGCGCATACTCGGCGATCTTTGCCGCCCACACCCGCTCGATCATTACGCGATCCCCTCCCGATCCCCTCCCGATCCCCTCCCGATCCCCTCCCGATCCCCTTCATGTGTCATCTCCCGCCCCAGGGCCCGCATGAACCGAGCCGTTCGCCGATCGCGAGCCCCGGTGAGCATCTCGTCGAGGATCTCGTGGAGCTCCGAAAGACCATGCTCTCGCAGATCCTCGAGCTCGATTCGCAGCGAGCCCGTGAGCCACGGCAGCCCATGCCGCCGCCAGGTCACCTTCTTCCGGATGTAGACCAGGTCGGCGATGGCCCGCAGCGGGCTGGCCACGAACGCCCAGGATTGCGGAGCCACCTCGACGGCTCGCACCCCTGCCCGCGGAATGTCCATGGGCACGCGCGTGTACGAGAACCGGCCCACGGGCGTCCGGAGAACATTGGAGCGGCGCGTCGTCACCGCGGCCACCTCGACCACCCGCTCGGGGATCAAACCATGAAACGCCAGCGCCGACTCCATGCTGATGTGAGCGGGCGAGTATAGCAGCCCCGAGAGCATGAACGGGTGAGGGCGCTCCCGCTGGTAGGGCTCGGCCAGCAGGAACAATCCCGGCTTCAGCCTCAACACCTCGCCCTGGCGCACGGCCCGATGAGCCACCGCACGCCGCGCACCGTCGCTGTGAGTTGGAAACAGGTTCTCGATCACCGTCTCATCGAAAACCCCGTACGGCGGCGCCAGCTTGAACACCCTCTCGGTCAAAGTCTGCATGGCCTGTCGTTTCCGT
>CAYFWA010000762.1:0-2399 GCA_964346625.1 uncultured Myxococcales bacterium | reverse complement strand
TGTCTGCCGTCAAACGTCCGTATGATTCTGATCTACCGTTCAGCTATTCGCGACCACTTTTATGCATACAGGTTATACATTGTGTAATCTATTTGCAACATAACGAGCTTAAATACCGCCTGGAGCCAATTTTTGCATCAATATTACGTTTTCCGTAATCTTGATGCAAAATCGTAATCTCGCAAGGCAGAAGAGAGGGACGGTGTTCGAAGATTCGAAAACGCCTTTACATTTCATCGGGGCATCCTGCGCCAGCACAAGCCACAAACTCACACATTTTCAATGTTTTACCTTCATTTCGAATTATCGGACTCCGTCCCCCTCCCCCTCTTCGATGCGGGACCAGCGGTGCCGGGCCAGCGCCAGCGCCTCGGCCCGGTCCGCGGCCGAGCCCAGCAGGGCGGTCAGGGCCCCGGCAAAGGCCACAGAGCGCTCGGTGCCGAAGATGTGCGCGAGCTCGTGCAGGTAGGTGGAAAGCGCCTCGCCGAACAGCTCGGGCCGCAGAAATCGTCGATCCACCGCGACGTATAGCGCACGATACCGGATGAGCCCTCCCCCCGGAGAAAAGGTGCCCTTTTCCGCAGGCAGCAGCTCGGTGATTCCCGTCCAGGCGGCGGTGGCGTTTCGGATGACGCGCGTCGGGGGCAGGCCTCCCGGCGGCACCAGCTCGGGAAACACCTTGCGGGCGACCTCGTGGAGCAGATCCACGTACGGACGCTCCCGGGCATCCGGCTCGGACACCGAGACGAACCCGCCCGCCTCCTCACAGGCCTGCTCCAGCAGCGGGTACCCCAGCCCCCTAAAGGCGTCCTGCACCAGCCGCGGGCGCGGCGCTGGGAGGTCGCGGAGCCACGCCAGCGCCTGTTTCCGCTGGTTCACAGCCGGCAAATCGGACCGCCGCACTGACCGCGCGACCAGCAGGTCCGGGTGCGCCGCACGGAACCGCGCCCGGGCCTCGCCGTCCGCCGCCACCCGCTCGGCGACGATGCGGACCACCGGGTGGAGGGTTTTGAAGTCGTAACGCTTCCGGGGATACGAGTACCAGTGACGCCGCAGCTTCTCGAGCACCGTCACCGCGGCCTTTGGTGGCAGCCGGCGACAGGCTGCCTTCAGCGTATCCACCACGTCCATCCGGTAAAACGACTCCCGCTCACGGCTGCGAGGCGCCACATCGTGCTGGGCCACCACGAGCGGGAGGTCGAAGGAGCCCAGCGCCTGGAACCCCGCGAACACGATCCCCGGTCCCCGGAAGTCGTAGGTCGCCGGAAAACCGCTGGGCTTGGGCTTCGCCGACCGGTGGTAAAAAGCCGTGGTCTCGTCCTCCCAGATGCGCTCGCCGAGCAGCGGGTTCTCCGGGTAGTAGAAAGTGACGAGCACGGCCTCGAGCACGGCCTCGTCGTCCGTCGAGAACGGCTCCAGCCACAGCCGCGTGACGTCCGACCACGGCCGTCTCCGCAGGCGGTAACACAGAGCGCGCAGCCCCTGGCCGTCCACCCGCAGGTGAGAGGTGCCAACCTCGATCTCCCAGTCGCGCGACGCCACGGTAAGACGCCAACCGTGGTCCCGGTGCGCGCACAGCGCGGCGATCTTGAACCCCTCGCCGTAAAACCCCGCGTAGCGGCCGCGTCCCCCGGTGGTCTTGGTGGAGGCCCCGATGTGAAGCAGCCACTCGTGACTGAAGCCCACCCCCGGCGCCTCCATCACCAGACGTCTGGAGTCATTTGGCCCCGCCTCGCCTCGCTCCCCGGCACAGTGAAAGTGCCGCGCCCAGTCTCGCCGCCCGATGGCGTCGTAAAAGTTCTGCACCAGATCGCGGAGCACCTTGAACCGCGACCAGCGCACCGGATAGGTGAACACCAGGTTCAAGGGGATCTCGGTTACCCCTGCGGCCACCTCGATCCCGGCTCCGCGCGCGGTCCCGGCTTCGTCGGCCGCCTCATCGCTCTCCTTCGCGATCGGGTTCTCGCTCTGGGCCACTGTCCGAGCCTCGGCCTCGGACTCAGTCGGGCGACCTGTCCGCTTACGGCGCCCATAGGGAGGCCCCTGCTCACGAGCTCGACTCGTCGTGCTGGGGATCGCCGCCGCGTAGGCACCGTTCAATCGCGCTCGGCTCAACGCTGCGGTCCCCGTACACCGATCGGACCGACCAACCGCTCCGCCAACTCCCACCGGGCTCACCACCCCTTTCCTGATGTCGGCTGAGCTCGGCGCCCCTGAGCCCATCCCCAAAACCACCCCCCGGCGGCCGCGTCCATAGGCAGCGCCTGAAACGGCGTAGCTCGAATCCCGGCGAAAATCCTGTGACATCGAAGCTCCTTTCGACTCTCCGTCCTCGAGATCGACCATCAACCACGACCTGCGCCCCCTGCGCCCCCTGCGCCTCCTGCGCCCCCTGCGCC
>CAYFWA010000761.1:0-3770 GCA_964346625.1 uncultured Myxococcales bacterium | reverse complement strand
TCGTGGGCCGGGCAGGATGAGTTCACTTCAGATCGCACGGGTCCGGTGGAAGGGCTGCAGCCGGGGGTAGGTCTCGGTGAGGGCGATGGCCGCCTTGATGACGTGGATCAGCTCGCGCACGTTGCCCGGCCACCGGTAGCGCAGCAGGGCGGGCATCACGTCGCGGGTGACGTGGGCCGGCTCCGCGTCGGGGATGGCGCGGCCCACCACCCAGCGCACCAGCAGGGGGATGTGGTCGGGCCGCTCGCGCAGCGGCGGCAGGCGCAGCCGCGCCCCCTCGATGCGGTACATCAGGTCCTCGCGAAAGCGTCCCTCGGCCGCCTCCTTTCGCAGGTCCTTGTTGGTGGCCGACACGACGCGCACGTCGGCGCGCTGGGGCTGCCGGCTGCCCAGCGCGTAGTAGGTGCCGTCTTGGAGCGCCCGCAGCAGCTTGGCCTGCACCGGCAGGGGCAGCTCGCCGATCTCGTCGAGAAACAGCGTTCCCCCGTCGGCCTCGTGAAACAGGCCGTGGCGATCGCGCTCCGCGCCGGTGAAGGCGCCCTTGCGGGCCCCGAACATCTCCGCCTCGGCGATCTCGGCCGGGATGGCCGCGCAGTTGAGCGAGCAGAGCTGCCGGCCGCGTCGCTCGCTGTGCTGGTGGACGTAGCGGGCCAGCAGCTCCTTGCCCGTGCCGGGCTCACCCCCGATGAGCACCGGCAGATCGGCGCGGGCCAGCCGCCGCGCCCGATCCAGCACCGGCTCGAGCGACGGGCTCCAGACCCCCCCCTCGTCGTCCGCCGTCGCGGCCGGGCGCGTGAGCCGCAGCTCGGCGAGCTCCTTGTCGCGCGCCACGATGCCCTGGCGCAGGGCCTCCAGGTAGCTGTCCTCGCGCTCTTGCAGCCGCCGCATCTGGCGCTCGATGAGCCAGAGCACCAGGGGGGGGCTGTGGGTCATGGCCTGCCGCGCCGCGGCGGCGGGTAGCGACACGAAGCGCACCTCGCCGTGGGCGCGCACGCTGGCGGTGCGTCGCAGCTCGGCCACCAGGGCGGTCTCGCCGAGCAGGGTGCCGGGGCCCAGGCGCACCATGGTGCGCTGCCTTTCCCCCACCCGCCGCAGCACGTCCACCTCCCCTGCGAGCACGCCCACGAGGGTGTCGGCCGCCTCCCCCTCCCGCATCAGCAGCGTCCCCGGCGGAGCGGTCCGCTTCTCGCAGGCCGCGGCCAGCTCGGCCAGCGCATCCGGGCTCTGCTCCAGGGGCGGCAGGACGCGCAGCAGCGTGGGGGGATCCACCATGGAAAACGCACCTCGGGCCGCGTCGCGGCCGGGACCATTCGCCGTCCGTCACGACGCGCTCTGTCTAGGGATCACTATACAGCCTAGGGATCACTATACAGCCTAGGGATCACTATACAGCCTAGGGATCACTATACAGCCTCCCCGACCCAGGTGGTATGATGCAGACCACGTACGCGAGCGCTCGCTTTCCCCCCCCGATGTTCCGTAGCGCCCGGCTCGGCGGGTCGATGGGAAGGACGAAACGAGGCGGAGATGAAGCGCAGGTGACGCGCGGTGACGCGGCGAGACGCGGTTCGACGCGGCCTGGCGAGGATGACCCATGACCCTGGCTACCCTGCTGACCATGACCCTGATCCTGCCGGCGCAGCCCCCCGGGGCCGCCGCGGCGCCGGGCGCGGCCCCGCCGTCGCCCCCCGTCGCCGCGCACCATCGGAACCCCCGCGACCGCGCGGGCTACACCTCGATCCACCACTACGAGCTGGCGCGTCACCGCGGCGCCGTGCCGCCCCGGCGCCGCCTGCCCCCGGCGAGCCGGCTCAAGCGGGGCACGCACAAGAGCGTCAACCGCATCGTCTACGGATACTATCCTTTCTGGCTGGCCGACCTCACCACCATCCGCTGGGAGGCCCTCACCCACCTGGCGTGGTTTTCCATCGAGCTGGACGCGCAGGGCGACGTCACCGCCACCCACGGCTGGCCCGACACCGCCGCTGTGTCTACGGCCCACGCCGCCGGCGTGCGCGTGGATCTGGCCTTCACCCTCTTTTCCGGCAGCGGCGTGCTGGCCCTGTGCCAGGATGCGGCCCGCCGCGCCACCGCCATCGACAACATGGTGGACCTCATGGAGCAGGGTGGCGCCGACGGCATCGCCGTGGACTTCGAGGGCCTGGTGGCCGGCACCCGGGACCCCTTCACCACCTTCATCACCGAGCTGCGGGCGGAGCTCGACGCCCGCGGCCTGGCCACCGCCGAGATCTCCATCGCCGGTCCGGCGGTGGACTGGAACGACAACTTCGATCTGCCCGCCCTGCTCGACCAGATCGACTACTTCTTCATCATGGGCTACGACTACTTCTGGTCCGGCTCCGGCTACGCCGGCCCCACCGGGATCCTGCGCGTCACGCCGGGCTGGCGCCACGCCACCGCCTGGTCGGCGCTGCGCTCCATCGCCCACTACACGAGCCTGGTGCCGGCCCACCGCCGGCGCCAGATCCTCTACGGCGTGCCCTACTACGGGCGGGAGTGGACCACCACCTCCGGGGACCGGGGCGCGGCCACCGTGAGCAGCGTGGGCTCGGTGACCTACAGCGCCGCCCGGGCCGCGGTGGAGGCGACCCACACCCGGCAGTGGGATCCGGGAACCCGGACCCCCTGGTACGCCTGGAGCGAGGGCGGGAGCTGGCATCAGGTGTACTACGACGATGCCGAAAGCCTGGGCCACAAGTATCAGCTCGCCCTGGACGAGGGGCTCGGAGGCGTGGGCATCTGGGCGCTCAACCACGACGCGCCCTTTCCGGATCTGTGGGATCTGCTGGAGGAGCGCTTCGGCGTCGAGCCCCCGGCCCCCGAGGGGCACCGCGACAACCCCATCCGCATCCGGGAGTACCCCTTTGCCGACAGCCGCGACACCGCCGTGGGCCCCTCGCAGTACTTCAACCACTACGGCTGTCGGCCCGATCTGGACGAGTACGGCCGCGAGTGGGTCTACCGCGTGGACGTGTGTCAGCCCGGCATCCTGGCCGCCTCGGTGCCCGAGTATCCGGGCAACGATCCGGACCCGGACCTGCACCTGCTGTCGGGCCCCGATCAGGACGCCTGCCTGGATCGCGCCCACACGGACCTCAACGTGGCGCTGCAGCCCGGCAGCTACCTGCTCACCGTGGACACCTACGTGGACGACTCCATCGAGCTCGAGGGCCCTTACGAGCTGAGCGTGAGCTTCACCCCCGAGGCCGGCACCGAGGGCTGCGCCGCCCACCTGGTGTGCGAGGCAGGCGACTGCCAGTGCGCCGACCCGGCCCACACCGACTGCGGCAGCCTCTGCGCCGATCTGGACAGCGACCCGGCGCACTGCGGCGCCTGCCACGCCCCCTGCGCCGCCAACGAGCGCTGCGAGGCCGGCCAGTGCGTGCCCGACGCCCCGGTGCCCGACGCCAGCGTCAGCCCCGACGCCAGCGACGCCACCGAGCTGCCCTGCTGCCCCTGCCCGGACCGGGGCTGCGGCTGCCACGCGGCGGCGGCCGGCACGGACGACGGCTTCGGCCCCTTCGGCGCAGGCCTCCCCCTCGACGCGGCTCTGCCGTGGCTCGTGCTGCTCTGGCTGTGGGGATTGCGGCGTCGGGAAATCGAAGGTTAATCATCGGATGTGTCGAATCCGCTGAATGGAACTAAAGCGAGTTCATGGCCTACCCCGATTACCAAGGCGCTGCTGGACGTTTCCTCAGAGACGCCAACACACTGCTGGCCGAGGAGAGATGGGCGAGCGCCGCGTATCT
>CAYFWA010000760.1:0-3775 GCA_964346625.1 uncultured Myxococcales bacterium | reverse complement strand
AGCCAGCCGCGATGGATCGCGCGCCAGATGGTGAATTAATTTTGACCAGGGCCCTGATCCTCCGCTCTCACCTTTGGTTGACGTGGGGCGTTGATCCATCTATTACGTAGTGCTGGCTCAGGAGTCGCCGAGCGGGCGCCAGAGAACCGCGGTCACGCATGTCCAAGATCCGCAACTTCAGCATCATCGCTCACATCGATCACGGCAAGTCCACCTTGGCGGATCGGTTGATCCAACACGCCAACCTGGTGACGCAGCGGGATCTGCGCGAGCAGATGCTGGACACCATGGATCTGGAGCGCGAGCGAGGCATCACCATCAAGAGCCAGACGGTGACTCTGCCGTACACGGGTTCGGATGGTGAGGAGTACTCCCTCAACCTCATCGACACGCCCGGCCACGTGGACTTCTCCTACGAGGTGTCCCGGGCCCTGGCCTCCTGCGAGGGGGTGCTGCTGCTGGTGGACGCGTCTCAGGGGGTGGAGGCGCAGACGCTGGCCAACTTGTACGCGGCCCTGGAACACGATCTGGAGATCATCCCGGTGATCAACAAGATCGATCTTCCGGCCGCCGATCTGGTGCTTGCCCGCAACGGCATCGAGACGGATCTGGGCCTGGATCCCGACGAAGCGGTGCTGTGCTCCGCCAAGCTGGGAACCGGCGTGGAGGAGGTGCTGGAGGTCATCGTGCAACGCGTGCCGCCGCCCGCCGGCCGCGTGGAGGCCCCCTTGTCGGCGCTGATCTTCGACGCCATGTACGACTCCTTTCGCGGCACCGTGGTGGCAATGCGGGTCTTCGAGGGGGAGGTGAAGCCGGGGGACGTGATCCGCACCATGTCCAACGACGCCACCTGGAAGGTGGAGGAGGTGGGGCTGTTCCGGCTGAAGCGCGAGCCGCGGAAGTCGCTGCGGGCCGGTGAGGTGGGCTATCTCATCGCCGGGATCAAGAACGTGGGGGACACCCGGGTGGGCGACACCGTCACCCTGGACGCGCGGCCGGCGGACCGGCCGCTCCCGGGCTTCGAAGTGTCCAAGCCGGTGGTGTTCTCCTCGGTGTATCCCGTCGCCTCGGACGAGTATCCCTCGCTGGTGGACGCCCTGGAGCGCTACGTGCTCAATGACGCGTCTCTGGAGTACGAGAAGGACTCCTCGGCGGCCCTGGGCCAAGGCTTTCGCTGCGGTTTCCTGGGGCTGCTCCACCTCGAGATCGTGCAGGAGCGCCTCAAGCGGGAATACGGTCAGTCCCTCATCATGACCGTGCCGAGCGTGGAGTACCAGGTCCACCTGCTGGACGGGTCCTTCGTGAAGATCGACAACCCGGCCTACTATCCCGACCCCACGGAGATCCACCGGGTGGAGGAGCCCTACATCCGGGCCTCCATTTATATGCCCGAGCGCTACATGGGCAACGTGATGAAGCTCTGTATGGAGCGTCGCGCGGCCAAGACCGAGGTGGCGGTGCCGTCTCCGGGGCGCGTGGAGCTGCGGGCGGAGCTGCCCCTGGCGGAGGTGCTGTTCGACTTCTACGACAAGCTCAAGAGCGTTACCCAGGGCTACGGCTCCTTCGACTACGAGCTCATCGAGAGCCGCGAGAGTGACGTGGTGAAGGTGGACATCCTCGTCAACAGTGAGCGGGTGGACGCGCTTTCTTTCATCGTGCATCGGGAACGATCCCGGCCTCGCGCGCTGCAGGTGTGCGAACGCTTGCGTGAGGAGATCCCGAGGCAGCAGTTCCGCATCGCCATCCAGGGCGCCATCGGCGGCAAGATCATCGCCCGCAAGACCATCCAGCCCTTCCGTAAGGACGTTACCGCCAAGTGCTATGGCGGCGACGTGAGCCGCAAACGCAAGCTGCTGGAGAAGCAGAGGGCGGGTAAGAAGCGCATGAAGATCGTGGGCAACGTGGAGATCCCCCAGCGCGCCTTCGTCGCCGTGCTCAAGACCGATAGTGACTGAGCCCCCCCTCAGCTCCGATCCCCCGGGGCTCTACGTCCACGTCCCCTACTGTCGCAGCCGCTGTCGGTACTGCGGTTTCTACTCCCGGGCGGCGGCGCCCGCGGCCGGGTGGGTGGAGGCGTTGCTACACGAGGCTCGCCTCAGCGCACCCCCCTTCGAGGGGGGCGCGCCCTTCGACTCCCTGTACGTGGGCGGGGGAACACCGAGCAGCCTTGCGCCGCGCTCCCTCGCTGCGCTGCTGCGAGGCTTGCGGTGCGCGCTCCCCATCCAGGGGTCGGCGGAGGTCACCGTCGAGCTGAACCCCGACGACGTGGACTTGCCGTTGCTGGCGATGCTGGCAGATCAAGGGGTGAGCCGAGTCAGCCTGGGGGTGCAGTCCTTCGAGGATCGGGCCCTGCGATGGCTGGGGCGCCGCCACGACGCCGCTGGAGCGCACCGGGCCATCGAGGCGGTGCACGCGGCCGGCTTCGCGCAGGTGGGAATCGACCTCATTTTCGGCTGGCCGGGTCAGCGGGTCCGCGACTGGGTGCGAGAGTTGGAGGCCGCTTTGGCGCATGCCCCGACCCACCTGTCCTGCTACGAGCTGACGCTGGAGCCTCAGACGCCGCTGCAGCGCGCCGTGGAGGCGCGGGGAGAGGACATCGGCGCGGATCCCGCGCGGCGCCGGGCGCTCTATGTGGCCTGCGCGGAGCGATTGCGCGGGTTGGGCTGGGATCACTACGAGGTGTCCAACTACGCTCGAACGCTACGGCGGCGGTCGCGGCACAACGCCAAGTACTGGCGTCACGTGAGCTACCTGGGTCTCGGCCCCTCGGCGCACTCGCTGCACGGGCGCCGGCGGTGGTGGAACCTAGCCGACCTGGACGGCTACCTGGCTGCGGCCCGGCGCGGCGCCCTGCCACCGCGCGGCGGCGAGCGCCTCGATGACGAGGCGTGGCGGCTCGAGGCGGTGATGCTCGGCATGCGCACGGCGCAGGGCGTGCATTGCGACACGCTGAAAGACGTCCCAGGCTTTTCTCGAGACCTGCAGGAGCTGGTCCGCGAAGGCCTCGTCGTGGTGCGTGACGAGCAGATTCAACCGAGCCTCGCGGGCTTCCTCGTGGCCGACTCCCTGCCGCTTCGCTTCGCCCTGTGAGCCCTGGCCACCGGGCCGCGCCATCCGACGATCGCCCGAAAAGATCGTTCGAAGAGATCGCTTCGAAGTGATCTCTGTTCGACGCGGGGTGTTCGACGGGCGGCGAGATCAGCCCGCATCCAGCAACTCTTCAAAAAACCGGATTCTTGCCTCTACAGAGCGCATGGCTGGCGGATTCGAATCCAGCTCCAGAGCGAATTCCAGGCGACGCTGTCAACTGCCGCTGCGGTATCAGCCCGAAAAAAAATCCAATTTTCCCCTTCGAAGGGCGGGAAGAAACTGGATACTTTTTTTTCTGTGAGCGATAATCCGATCTTGAGTGAGTTGGATGTGCGAGTGGTTCGAGTTGGAGCTAGGATGGAATCTCAGCGCGGCGTGGAAGCAGTAGGTCACAGTGAGTGGTTGGGCGCGAGCGGGATCTCCACTGACGCCCTCCCCACCCTTGTTTTGCGACCGGTTCCCACGAAGAGCACACCGCAGCTCCTGCTGCTGACTGGGCGGCAGGGGCGGGGGACCCCCTCGCGCGTTTTCCCAAGAAGCAATTTCGAGACGCAAACCGGGAAACACCCGTGGCAATTTTCCGAGTTTGTTGGGCACGTTCGCAAGAAGGAGAAACCGTAA
This sequence comes from uncultured Myxococcales bacterium, assembly GCA_964346625.1. GTDB lineage: Bacteria > Myxococcota_A > Polyangia > HGW-17 > JAJRWW01 > CAYFWA01. The sequence continues at coordinate 64 of CAYFWA010000760.1, read as the reverse complement.
CAACGGGAGGGATGCACATGGCAGTCAAGAAGACGACCAAAAAGAAGACGACCAAAAAGAAGAC
>CAYFWA010000759.1:0-3784 GCA_964346625.1 uncultured Myxococcales bacterium | reverse complement strand
GCGCAAATGGCTCGTACGTGTGATCTGATCCCCTCCCCTCGGTCTTGTGTGATAAGATACGAAGTGGATGACTCTGGATAATGGCTCTGGATAATGGATAGATAACGGATAACTGCCCAATAACCGATCAACTGTGGTCATCTGGTCGTCGCCGCCACGCATGCCACAGCACTGCAGGAGAGAGCTCATGGGCCGCGAGCATGACACCCCATCCGTAGGCTTTGTATTCCAACAGGCGCCCTGGCTCCCGGTGGTCTTGGCGTTCGGGCTGATCACCGGCTGCGCCCGACACAGCACCGGCGGCTCCTCGGACGCCGGCGGCGACGGGGGCGACGCTGACGCCTCCGGGCTCGAAAAGCCCGAGATCTCGGTGAACCCAGCCCAGCTCGACTTCGTGAGCCCCGACTTCGGTGTGCCGAACACCCTCCCGTTGACGGTTACCAACGTCGGCGTGGTGGGCCTGACCCTCTACTCGGTGGAGGTGCAGGAAGACGATCCGGTGTCCGAGTACACCGCCGATCCGTCGGGCTCGCTCAACCAGGTGCTGGAGCCTGGTGCCTCGGTGACCATCAACGTCACGCTCACCCCGGCGGACGAGCAGGAGGACACCGGCACCTTGTTGATCTACTCGGACGATCCCGACGAGGGCACCGTGCAGGTGCCGCTGCTCTCCACCGTTGACGGGTTCAGCGCCCTGGGGACGTGCGTGATGGAGTCCTCTTCGCTGTTCGACCCCTGCACGCGGAATCCGGAGGTGGTGGACTACGGCACCCTCGCCTACGATTCCACGGCGATGGCGGAGGTGAGCGTCTACAACCAAGGCGTAGGCAATGTCCCCCTGGTGGTCACCGACATCTACATCACCGCCGACACGCCCAACAGCGACCTGTTCGAGCTTTCCATCTACCGGCTCGAGGAGGACCCCCTCAATCCCGGCAGCTACGTCCCGGTGGAGGTCACCGACTTCCCGGGTACGCCGCGGTACCTCCCGCACGACGACGACGCGGGCGTCCCCGAGGCCTTGCTTTGCCGGATCCGGTTCGACGCCCAGCTCGACGGCCAGGACGTCCCGGCCGAGCACCTGGCCATCGAGACCGAGGACGCCACCGGTCCGGTGGTCAAGCGTATCCCCCTGGTGGGGACGATCCGGTGTCCCCCCGACTACTACGACTACGACCCTTTTCCCGGCTGCGAGTACTTCTGCGTGGTCTCCAACGGCGGCGTGGAGGTGTGTGACGGCGCGGACAACGACTGCGACGGTCAGCTCGACGAGGGCGTCAACCCCGGGCTGTGCATGGCGTGCAACGCCCAGGGCGTAGCGGTGGAGACCTCCGACGACGAGGACTGCGGTACCGTCGCCTGTGACGGGTGGCACACCAAGACCGGCACCGCCGGCCCCGCCGACACGGACGAGTGCTACACCCACCTCGATTTCTGGACCAACCGCTGCGAGGGCGCCGGGGACTGCAAGGACGCCAACACCGCCGACTGCGACCCCCAGCCGCTGGCCGCCACCGCGCAGGTCTCCTGCAGCACCTGCCAGTACGTCCAGGGCTGCTCGGGCACCACGCCGGGCACGTGCGCGGAGTACGGGGACGGCACCGCCTACGCCCTGTGTGAGGTGTGCGACGGCACCGGCGGGGTGCGCCCGGCCGACGACGACGACGCCTGCCAGCAGATCGACTGCTCCGGCTGGTTCATCAAGACCGGCGTGGAGGGCCCCGACAGCGTCAACCATTGCTCCGGTAGGGAGCCCATCACCGCCGATCGGTGCGAAGGCGCCGGGGACTGCAAGGACGCCAACACCGCCGACTGCGACCCCCAGCCGGCCACCTCCACCCCCCTGGTGTCCTGCGGCCTTTGCCAGCGAGTCACCGGCTGCCAGGGCACCATCCCCGGCTCCTGCGAAAACTACCTGCCTGGCACCTCGCTGAGCGCCTGCCGCCAATGCGACGGCAGCGGCGGCGAGCAGATGCCCGCAGACGATACCCTGTGCGGCACCATCGAGTGCGGCGGGTGGTACGAGAAGTTCGGCACCGCCGGCCCCCTGGACACCGAGGAGTGCTACGGCCGGCAGGATATCACGGCCGGCCGCTGTGAGGGCCTCGGGGACTGCAAGGACGCCAACACCGCCGACTGCGACCCCCAGTCCCTGGAGCCCTCGCCCCAGCTCATCTGCGGCACCTGCCATTACATGAACGGCTGCTCTGGCGCCACCGCTGGCACCTGTCAGCAGTACCCCGCGGGCACGGCCACGGGGGGGACCTGCGGCACCGGGGTCTGCGCAGAAGACGAGATCTGCAACGCCTCGGGCCACCTCGAGTGCACCCCGGGCAGCCCCACGGGACCGGACGACACCTGCAACGGCGTCAACGAGGACTGCGACTCGGACACCGACGAGCACTGGGTGAGCTACACCTGCGGCGAGGGCGTCTGCGAGGCCACTGCCACTTGCAGCGGAGGGGTCGAGTCGTGTACTCCGGGATCGCCTCAGGGCACCGACCTGCCCGACGACACCTTCACCGATCTGGACTGCGACGGCATCGACGGCGACGCGTCCATCGCCATCTTCGTGGCCACCGACGGAGACGACTCCTGGCCCGGCACCATGACCCAGCCCAAGCGGACCATCGGGGCAGGCATCGACGCCGCCAGCAGCGGCCAGCACGTCTACATCTCGGTGGGTACCTACAACGAGACCCTCACCCTCAAGGACGGGGTGAGCCTCTACGGCGGCTACAACCGGGGCGCTGACGACAGCTGGTCGCGCGGCGCCGGCAACACCGTGGTGGTCCAGGGAGGCACCGCCGCCGTGACGTGCGCCAACGCCCACGACCTGGTCCTCGATCACCTGACCATCCGGGCGGACAACAACACGTCCACCAGCGGCTCCTCCTACGGCATCCGCCTGAACAACTGCGACAACGTGACCATCCACGCCTGCACCGTCGAGTCCAGCGACGCCGGCGCTGGCAGCGGCGGATCCGACGGGAGCCCCGGCGGCAGCGGCGGTGATGGCGGCAACGGCGCGCCGGGCTGCGAAGAGTCGTCCTTCACCTGCTCGGGCTGCAGCGCGCCGGCGCGAGGCACCCGGGGTGCCGGCGGCGGGACGAACTGCACCGCGAGTCGCTCCGGTGGCCTGGGGGGGGCGGCCGGACACGGCGGCGGCAACGGCGGCGCCGGCGAGACGGGCGCCAACAGCGGCGGCGCGGGCGGCTCCGGCGGAAGCTGCGACCGCGACAGCAACGGAAGCTGCGGCTCCTACACGGCATGCTACACGGGCAACAGCGGCGGCAGCGGCCCCAACGGCAGCGCCGGCACCGACGGCGCGGCCGGAGCGAGCTTCAACACCGGCTCCACGTCGAGCTACCTGGTGGCCAGCGGCGCTACCGGGAGCCACGGCACCGACGGCGGCGGCGGCGGCGGCGGCGGCGGCGGGCACGGCGGGGACGACTACTGCGACAGCTACGGCTCGTCGGGCGGCGGCGGCGGCGGCGGGGGCTGCCGGGGCACCCGGGGCACCCGGGGCACCGGCGGCGGCGGCTCGTTCGCCATCTGGGCCTACGGCGCCGACGGCCTGACCGTGACCGCCTGCACCATCCTGACTGGCGACGGCGGAAACGGCGGCGGCGGGGGGACCGGCGGCTCCGGCGGCTCCGGCGGCTCCGGCGGCTCCGGCTGGGTGTATGGCGGCAGCGGCGAGCAGGACGACGGCGGCTGCGGGGGCTACGGGGGCCAAGGCGGTCGCGAGACTGGGGCTACCGATCGGGCTCACGCTGCTGCT
>CAYFWA010000758.1:0-3790 GCA_964346625.1 uncultured Myxococcales bacterium | reverse complement strand
AGCCGGGATGGATCGGCGTCCCGAGTGCAGAGTTTATTTTGACCCGCTCCCTTATGCGGCCGGTGGTATGTGGCACGCGGTGGGTGGCGGCCAGTCGGTCCAGGGCCCTTGCCTTCGAGGCGTTATCTTCATGGCTGAGTACGTCTACGATACCGAGATCGGCATCTACAAAAAGCAGATCTACAATCCGGAGGACCCTTCGAAGAACCACCCCATTCACGACGCGGTGGAGCGGATTCGCTACGGACAGGGGCGCTACGACATCATTCTGGTGCTCGACGGGGTCTCCGCGTCCAAGAGCGATCGGAAGCTCGTGCCCATCGGGCGGATGCTGAGCTGGGATCTGGCCCGGTTCTGTCAGGACGAGGCGCCCGGGGAGCTCCAGCAACTGATGGACTGGTTTCGGGGCACCACCTCGGAGCCGAAGTACCGCGGCAAGGGCAACACCACCGTGGCGTTTTTGCGCTTCGACCGCGCCACCGGGCACGTGGATGGCTTCACCGCGGGTGACAGCGTGCTTTTGCTGGCTTTGGACCGCCAGCGCTCCGATGACCAGGGTGAGCCCGAGCTCCGCTGTCTGGCCGAGGTGCTCGCCCCTTTGCACTGCGTGGCCAACTACCCGGGGGTGATCTACAACGGGTGGCGCCACGGCGCCCCCTTCGAGCCCGAGCCCTTTCACTTCCAGCTCCCGCAAGACTGGGTCAACGCCTACCTGGTGGCCATGTCCGACGGCTACGGCAAGATCGCCGATGAGGTGGCCGACCGGCTCTACGACTACAACGAGGCGGATCAAATCCTGGCCAGACGCTTCCCGGACTTCGCGCAGGTGTACCTGCCCGAGGCGCTGCACCACGCCCACGTGCCGGAGGTGGCGCGCTCTCCCGAGGGGCGGGTACGCTACGCCGACATCGCCCACCACCAGCGGCTGTGGGAGGCCATCGGCGCCTACTACGACGAACGAGCCAGCACCGAGGAGCGCCGCGAGCTGGAGCTCCTCGACCTGGACTGCGTCGGGCTTCGCCAGGTGGTGCGCCAAGACCCGGCCCAGGTGGAGATCCACGGCAAGTCCGGGACCCGGCTGCTCGAGGAGTCGCACAAGACCCTGCGCTGGATGCGTCGGGCCCGCTACATGGAGCACGAGGACGAGCTCGGGCTCGAGGAGTACCTGCGCCAGTACGTCATGGCGGAGCTGTTCACCGAGGCCATGATCGCCGAGATGTTCGACGCCGCCGGGTCTGCCGACACGCTCCCCAGCCGCCTCCACGCCTTCGGGGAGTCCCTGGGACCGGTGGGCGACGACTTCTCGGTGGCGCTCATGCGCATCCTCCGGGTCGGCGCCGGGGCGCGCTAGAGCCGATCGAGCAAGGCCTGGGCTTTTTTGCGCAGGCGGCCCCACTCGTTGAGCTCGGCCACGGACCGGAGCTGCGCGACCAGGGTCCGCGGTCGGCGCGGCTTTTCCTCCGCGAGCCGCTCCGCGAGCCGCTCCAGGGTCTGCTCCACGATCTCTTCGTCGGGGTGATCCAGCAGGTGCGCCAGGGTGTCGTAGTCCCGGGGCAAGGAAAAGGCCGCGAGGTAGGCGTCGATGGCCGTGACCTTGGCGTCGCGATCCGGGGCCTGCTGGATCTGCTCGCTGAGCGTACGGCGCGACGGACCGGCGGCGTCTGCCTTCACCCCGGTCTGCTCGTCGCGCTGCCTGACGAGCTCGGAGAGCTGGCCCGAGTCAAAGAGCTGATCCAGCGCGGCGCGGTGGCTGCGCGACGGATCCCCGCCCCGCCTGGTGCTCGAAGCGCCCGGTTGCTCGCCGCGGTGGGCGCTGCGGTCGCGCTGCTGGTCGATCTCCTTCCAGCTCTTTTTGCGCTTCTCGCTCATGGGGCCAATACGGGATCACTCGGTCCCCGCAGCGGGGGCGGCCGCTGCCTCTTGCTCGCTGGCCGGCCGCTTGAGGGTCATGATGGCGTTGAACACGTCGGCGTTGAGCTCGCGAGCCCGCTCCACCGGGACGTCGAAGCGCTCGGCCGCCAGCAGGGCGAACTCCTCGTCCAGCCGGCCCAGCCGGAAGGCGTAGGCGAACACGGAGCGGCGGTAGAGAAACTCTCGCACGGCGGTGATGATCTCCTGGGCGTCCGCCGGCTCCACCAGCTTGTCGGCCCACTGCTCGAGCAGGGTCTGCTCGGCCTCCACGAAGGCCTCGTCCACGTAAGCCGTGATGTAGCCGTAGCCCAGGAAGGCGCGCTTGGCGTCGTCGGTGCCGAGTTGCTCCAGGTCCGGCAAGGCGATGGGGGTGTTCCACGCCTCGTCGGTGGGATCGGCGTCGGGGAAAAACTCGTCGACGAACTTTTCCAGGTAGGCGCGCTCACGCGGATCCTCCACGCCGTCGGCCATCGCCACCTGGGCGATGCCCCGCAGACAGATCTCGCGCTCCTTTTCGCTGAGCGGCGTTTCGCGTAGTAGCTTCTCGATCACCAGCGTCATGGTTGCCTCGTTCCCGGGGGGGGTGGTGGGGAGCCGTCGCCTCGCGAGACGATGCGTCGCGGCGCCGCTCCCGGATCCCGCCGCCAATCCACCGAAATCCTACGGCGCCCCCGGGCCAAAGGCAAGGGAAGGATTCTGCCCACCGGCCGGGTGGCTCCGTTCGACCGAGGATTGACAGCTTCCAAGGGGCCGTCGTAAAAGGGCCACGGGGAAAGCGGTTCAGGCCGTGGCCCTCGCCGAAAGTACCGCATTGCGATTTACCTTTATCCCTACGGAGCGCGCAACCCATGAAGAGATTTTGGATGCTGTCGCTGCTGGGCGCCCTGATCGTGGCCGGGGGCTCCCTGTGGCTCGCCGACCTCGGCTGCGGTGGAGGCGACGTCAACGTCTGCGGCAACGGCCGCGTGGAGCCGGGCGAGGAGTGCGACTGCGGCACGGACCCGGAGAACCTGCCCGGCAACTGCAACCAGATCAACGGGGGGGTCAACGCGGGCTGCAGCAGCCAGTGCACCCTACGCGAGATCTCCACCAACGAGGTGAAGGTCTACTGGACCATCAATGGGGAGTCGCACCTCGGGGCGGGCTCCTTCGACACCTGCAACGACGTGGACGCTTCCTACGCGCGGGTGCGGCTCGAGGGGGTGGGCGGCTACTTCGCCGATCGGCCCCAGCAGTCCTGCGGCCAGTTCGTGGCCGTGTTCACCGACGATCCGGTCAACGCTCCGCTCACCGCGGGGGACTACACCGTCTACGTGGAGCTGCAGACCGGCGAGGGGACGCCCCTGGCCCCCGCGGTCTCCGAGTCCTTCACCCTGATGCCGGGCCCGCAAAACGAGGTGACGGTGGACTTTCCCCTCGAGAGCTTCTACGCCTACGACCAGATGACCGGGGATCTGCTGTTTCGGCTCCACTGGGGGGCAATGAACAACCGCTGCGTCGACGCCGTGCCGGCGGTGGCCGAGCAGACCCTCTCCCTCACGCAGGGGGGCTCGCCGGTGGCGGGCTTCCCCACCCAGGGGGAGTGCTCGGACTCCACGCACGCGGTGGAGGACCTCCCCCCGGGCGACTATGACATCCGGGTGGAAGGCTTCGACGCGAGCAACGAGCGACAGTATTGTCTGCAGGATACCCTGAAGGTGGGCGCCGGGGTGCAGCCCTCCTACGCCCTGGTGGTGCCCACCGAGGACGCCTCGGCCTGCGTCGACTGATTCCCCTGGGCGATGGTGGATTCCCCGCCGCGATGGTGGATTCCTTGCCGCCCGTTCCTTAGGCCCCGGTCACGAATAAGGTGTCCAGTTCAGGGCGCCGAGGCGCCCGG
>CAYFWA010000757.1:0-3805 GCA_964346625.1 uncultured Myxococcales bacterium | reverse complement strand
AGCTGTCGCTGGCCGGGGCCCGGGATCTGGTGCGCCTCAGCGTGTCCGCGGAGGGCGACTCCTACACCGAGCTGGCCGAGACCCTGCGGGAGTGGGACGTGATCCCGACCCGGATCTCCCACGGCAACGGCTGCGCCGTGGTGGTGCTGTCCGAGGAGCTCTGTCCGGAGCTGCCGGGTCTGGTGGAGCGCTTCGAGCAGCGCTTTGGCCAGCGCATCCAGGTGGAGCCCGAGCTGTGCTCCGTCACGGTGGTGGGCTCGGGGATCGGGCGCAACCCGCGCAACCTGCCCCGCGCGCTGGAGGTGCTGCAGCGAGACGGGGTGCCGGTGCTGGGGATGGAGAGCTCCCAGCTCCGCCTGACATTCTACGTCCCCGCGGCCCGGGTGGAGGCGGGGATGCGCGCGCTGCACGAGGAGTTCGTGGAGTCAGTGCCCGAGCAACCGCCGGCGTAGGGCGCTGCTTTTTGGCTTTGCCTACTCTTGATGATGTAGCGCGCTACCTTTTGACGTTGCCTACTTGATGGCGTAGAGCCGCTCTTTGTCGCAGCCCACGTAGAGCACGCCGCCGGGGCCGAGCACGGGGCTGGAGTCGACGTCCGAGCGCAGGTTGAGCTTCCACAGCAGCCGGCCGTGCTTGGTGAGGGCGTACAGGTGGTTGTCGCGCGAGCCGATGTACACCGTGCCCGTGGAGTCCACCAGGGGCGAGGATCGCACCGTCTCGCCGGTCTTGTAGCGCCAGCGCAGCTTCCCGTGGCGGGTGAGGGAGTGCACGTAGCCCGCGTTGTCACCCACCACCACGCCGCCGTCGGGGGTGAGGGCCGCCGATGACTCCACGCGGCCGCGGGCCTTGTACTTCCACCGCACGCGCCCCGCGGGGTCGATGGCGTACAGGTGGTAGTCCTTGGACCCTACGTAGATGTTGCCCTGGCCGTCCACGGCGGGGGTGGCGGCGATGCCCTCGCGGGTCTTGACGCTCCAGAGCTTGCGGCCCTGCGGGCTCAATGCGTATAGGCGGCCGTCCTTGGCGCCGACGTAGATCCGCCCCTTGGGGCCGATGGCCGGCGAGCTGTGCTCGATGTTGTTGCCCGCCTTGAACTTCCAGCGCAGCCGGCCGCGCAGGTCCAGGGCGTACAGGTGGCCGTCGAAGGAGCCGAACAGCACCTCGCCGCGGGAGGTGACCACGGGGCTGGAGCGGATATCGCCCCCCGTGCGGAAGCGCCAGCGCAGCTTGCCCCCCGGGGTGAAGGAGTAGAACCGGTCGTCGTCCGAGCCCACGTAGACGTTGCCGTCGTCGTCCAGGGCGGGGGCGGAGTCCACGTCCTTGCTGGTGCGGTATTTCCAGCGCAGCCGGCCCCGGGCGGTGATGGCGTAGACGTGGTCGTCCTGGGAGCCCACGTAGATGGTGCCGTCCTTGGCCACGGCCGGCGTGGAGAAGATGATGCCGTTCACCTTGTGCTTCCAGCGCACGTGGCTGCGTCGCGGGCCGCGGAGCTCCGACAACCCGGTGCGCAGCGGGCTCCCCCGAAAGAGCTGGACGGGGTGCACGGTGGCCGCCCCCACCTGGATGACGTGGGACTGGCCGGTGCGCAGGGGCTTGGCGAAGACTCCGGTCAGGGCGAGCCCCAGCAGGCACAGCAAAGAGAAGGTGAGCAGGGTAATCGAGCGAAACATCAACTGCCTGACCTGTCGCGATCGGGCCGAGATCGGGCTTGGCGCGAACATGAGAGGGGAGTTTATCATGGTTGACGAGGCCGGGTAAGGTGCACTACATAAAACAGCGAGCTTTCGCGGTGCGGCAGGGTATCTGGTGAATCCCATGGTCGATGGCGAATCCCACGACCGATGGTGGATCCATGATCGATCGTATCGCGGCAGTGAGCGGCGGGCTCTTATGGGCCCGGTGAACCAGTCCGTCATCCCGTTGGGGTGCAAGGCGCTTTCACGAGCACGCGAGCCTGCGGGTTCGCGTGCTCGTGTGCCCCGCACCGGGGCGCCGGAGTGGCGGACATGCGCGGGGCGGCCCCGGATGGGCCGGGGCTCGCCCCCCTCTGGAAGGACAAGGACGGAGACACGATGACGCTGAACAGCTCGGACCTGCGCAAGGGCCTGAAGTTTCTCAAGGATGGTGAGCCCCACGTGATCGTGGAGTTCCAGTTCGTCAAGCCCGGCAAGGGCCAGGGGCTCTACAAGTGCAAGCTCAAGAACCTGATCACGGGGTCGATTTTCGAAGCCACCTATCGCTCGGGGGAGTCCTTCGACGAGGCGGACGTGGAAGAGCGTAAGATGCAGTACCTGTACAAAGAGGACGACAAGTACTGCTTCATGGACAACAGCACCTACGAGCAGATCTTCATCAACGAGGACGCCATGGGGGACGACGCCCAGTGGCTCACCGACAACCTGGAGGTGGACGTGCTGCTGTGGGGCGAGCGCCCCATCGGGATCACCCTGCCGAACTTCGTCGATCTGCAGATCACCGAGTGTGAGCCGGGGGTGAAGGGCGACACGGCCACGGGCGCCACCAAGACCGCCACGCTGTCCACCGGCGCCGTGGTGAGCGTCCCCTTGTTCATCGAGGAGGGGGAGTGGCTCAGGATCGACACCCGCACCGGACAGTACGTGGAGCGGGCGCGGAAGTAACGCCCGCGTCTCCGGAAGCTCGCCCCTGCCCGTGCCACCCCCCCCTTCGGAGCGCGCGCGGCTCGCGCCGCGGATCCCCCACCTGCGGACGCGCGCGGCGGTGCTGCGCGCCCTGCGCTCGTTTTTCGACGGCCGGGGCTACCTGGAGGTGGAGACCCCGCTGCGGGTGCCCTCTCCCGGCCTGGAGCTCCACCTGGCCGCCATCCCCGCCGGGGGGCGCTGGCTCAACACCAGCCCCGAGTACCAGATGAAGCGCCTGCTGGTGGGGGGGCTCGAGCGCATCTACCAGATCGGCCACGCCTTTCGGGACGACGAGCGGGGGGCGCACCACGTGTGCGAGTTCACCCTGCTGGAGTGGTACCGGGCGGGCGCCTCCCTGGGAGACCTCATGGCCGAGACCGAGGCCCTGGTGGCTCACGTGGCGCGGGAGGTCCGGGGCGACACGCTCCTCACCGGGGTGGACGGGGCCCCGGTGGACGTGGCGCCGGGCTGGGAGCGCCTGGCCGTGGCCGAGGCCCTGCGGCGCCACGCGGGCGTGGAGGCCACCGGGCAGGAGGACGGCCCGACCCTGGCGGCCCGCGCCCGGGCGGCGGGCTGGGAGGTGCCCCATGACGCCACGGACTGGGACGAGGTGTTTTCCCGCCTGCTGGTGGAGGCGGTGGAGCCCCGGCTGGGCCGGGGGCGGCCCACGCTGCTTTGGCGCTATCCGGCTCGCTGCGCGGCGCTGGCTCGGCTGGACCCGCGAGACCCCATGGTGGCGGAGCGCTTCGAGGTCTACGCCGGGGGGCTGGAGCTCGCCAACGCCTTCGGAGAGCTCACCGACGCGGCGGAGCAGCGGCGCCGTTTCGCGCGGGACGTGGCGGAGCGCGAGCGGCTGGGCCGGACGGCGCACGCGATGGACGAGCGCTTTCTGGCCGCTTTGCAAGAGGGGATGCCTGAGGCGTCGGGCATCGCCCTGGGCGTGGATCGCCTGGTGATGCTGGTGGCGGGGGTCCCGCGTATCGACGACGTGCTCACCTTCACGCCGGAGGAGCTGTGACCGGCGGTGCGCTTCGTCAGCTTTTTGCTTAGGGAGCGGGTCAAAATAAGGTCTGCAAGTCAGGGCGTCGAAGCGCCCGGCTGGCAAGGCGTGAAGAGGGCGAATATTGCGGGATATTTAACCGATG
>CAYFWA010000756.1:0-3809 GCA_964346625.1 uncultured Myxococcales bacterium | reverse complement strand
CGAGTCCCCGCTCGTGCTCCCCATGTCGAAGGTACCCCCAGAGAGCGACACCCACGTCCACCCCCCTGAGCCCGTGCAGCCGCTCGTGTCCCAAAGGCAGCCACCTCCGCACGAAAGCGCCCCCCCCGTGAAACCCAGCCCGATGCTCATGCAGTCCTCGCCCCCAATGCCACCGTCACACTCCTCACCGCTGCCGCTCTGCACCGTCCCGTCTCCACAGTGCGGCCCCAACGCTTCACAGCCAGGCGCGCAGCCTCCGTAGCTCCCGTCGTTCACTCCATCGTCGCATACCTCCCCAGCGTCGATGCTCCCGTTTCCGCAGCGATCGCAACCCGACGTGTCCAGCGTGCACTGCCCCGTGCACACGAGCCCACCGCCGAAAAAACCAAGACCTTCGCACGTCTGAGTGCCCAACTCCGCGCCGTCGCACTCCTCCCCCGCGTCGATCACCCCGTTGCCGCAGGTCACTACCGGGTCGCAGCCCGACGTGTCCAGCGTGCACTGCCCCGTGCACCCCAGGCTCCCACCAGGGTAGCCCAGGCCCGCGCAGCTCTGCCCGCCCAGATCCGCCCCGTCGCACGCCTCCCCGAAGGCGGCCTCCCAGACCCCGTTGCCGCATGGATCCACCTCGTGACAACCGGCGACGTCGAACGTGCAGTTCGCGTGGCAACCCAGCGTGCCCCCGTCGTAGCGCGCCGGGTCCAGCGTCGCGCACGTGTGGCCCCCCAGCGCCGCCCCGTCGCACTCCTCGCCGTTGACCGACTCCAGCGAGCCGTTGCCGCAGCTCACCGGGGCGGTGCACAGCGAGAGGTCCAGCTCGCAGGTGGCCGTGCACGTCAACGCGCCGCTATAGCCCGACCCCAATACGCTCGCGCACGTCTGGCCTCCCAGCGCCGTCGCGTCGCAATCCTCACCCGCGTCGATCACACCGTCGCCGCAGCTCGTGCACCCGGCCTCCGTGAGCAGACAAGACGGCGAGCAGCCCAGCGTACCCCCGTAATACCCCAGCGTGGCGCAGCTCTGTCCGACGAGCTCCGCCCCGTCGCACTCCTCGTCGGGCTCCACCACCGCGTTGCCGCACGCCGACGTGCACGCCCCCACGAGCTGGCACCCCACACACGACTGCAGCCCACCGGAGTAGCCCTGCTCCTGGCAGCTCAAAAACGTGCTCGGCTCGCACTGCTCGGCCGGCTCCACCACCCCGTCGCCGCACGTGTAGCAACCCGTGGTGTCGTACTCGCAGCTCGCCGTGCATCGCACGATGCCCGCCTGCCCCGCCAGCAGCGTCGTGCAGTTCTCGGGCCCGAGATCCGTGCCGTCGCAAGACTCGGCGCCCGCGCGCACCCCATCGCCGCAGCGCGTGCACCCGCTCACCTCGAAGCCGCAGCTCGCCGTGCACGAAAGCTCTCCGCCGTCGTAGTCCCCGGCGTCGGAGCACTGGATCCCGCCGAGCTCCTGGCCGTCGCACACCTCCCCCGTATCCACCACCCCGTCCCCGCAGTAGGCCTCTCGGCAGTCCGTGCGGCACGCATCCGCCGCCACGTCCGAGTTGGCCGCCCCCTCGTCGCACTGCTCCCCCGGGTCCACCACTCCATCCCCGCAAACGCCACTGCCGTTGCTGTTTTCGTTTTCGTTTCCACCGCCGTCGTCGTCACCGCAGCCCACCGCGACCACCGCCGATACAAACGACAGCACAAGACCCCACACTCGCGCTCGACTGCGCGACGGCATCGCCTGCACGACGAGCGCGCCGGCAACGGCGGACATCGCGGGCTTCGGGCTAATTGTCATGCTTTTCTCCTCTTCGATTTCTGTTGATCGAGTCACCGCCACCGCCACGGGCCATTCGGCGGCCACCGATCCCCACGGACCGCGCGTTGTCTGCTCGGAATCACTCGCGAATGGCGAAAATGCGAGGCGAGGCGAGGCGGTGCAATGCAAGAACCGCGCCGCTGACCCACCCCAGCGTGGGTCAGCGGCGAAGGCTGCCCCATCTGATGAAGCGACTCGCATTGGAAATCCTGAGAGCTATTATACATCTCAGCCCACCAAGCTTGAAACGGATTTTCGGCCACGCTTCGCGGACCCACGATCACGAAGCCGCAGACCTGCCAGCCCGGTCCTCCCGGGAGCGTACATGCGGCTGGGGGACTCACCCCCCTGAACGTGTACGCCTACGGCTGCGCCCATCCGGGCCGTAGCGGCGTCGGCCTCATGGATAGAAGCCAGTGGCTCGACCACACGCCTTGACGGCTTCGTGCATTTACGTGTACATTTACATTCATGGCCACGAAGAGCATCTCCATCGACCTGGAAGCCTGGGAACGCCTGCGGCGGGCACGGCGCTGGCCTGGCGAGTCCTTCTCGAAGGTCATCAAGCGAGCCCGCTGGAGCGAGCCTCGCCACACGGCCGCCGAGCTGCTGGCCCGGAGCCGCAAGGCGCCTCTGGCGACGGAAGAGGAGATCGCGCGTCTCGACGACGCACAGTGCATGGACGACCCACCGGAGGCTCGATGGCAGAGCGGCTGACCTTCGACACGAGCTTCCTTATCGACTTCCAGCGGGAGCGCACGCGCGCCGAGGACGGACCGGCACACGCATTCCTGCGGGCGAACAAAGAAGCGGTCCTGTGCCTGTCGTCGGTGGCCCTCGGCGAGTTTGCCGAGGGCTTCGCTACCGCGGATCATCCACTGGTGGACCTGGTCCGCACCGCACACGAGCTCGTTCCGGTAGACGAAGCGATCGCGCTCGAGTACGGGCGCCTCACCCGCCGTCTGCGAAGCGAGGGCCGGCTCATCGGCACCAATGACCTGTGGATCGCCGCAACCGCCCTGCGCCACGGGCTCCCGCTGGTCGCGGACAACGCCCGGCACTTCGGCCGCGTCGACGGCCTCGACCTCCGCTCGTATCGCTGAGCGCACCGGGGGGTTCACCGCACCGGGGGGGGCAGGTTGTAGTTGCCGCCGTCCGGCCGGTACTCGGGCGTGGTCCCGCCGGGAGACGCACGGGCAGACGCCAAGGGCGAAACTCGGATCAGAGCTCACCCCCCGACGATCATCAGGGAGTCGCGGTCGAACTTGAGCTCGGCGCAGCGCGGGGGGGCGGCCTTGACGGCGTGGATGGAGGGGAAGCCGTTCTGCTGCTTGTCGAGCATCCAGAAGGTGGCCAGCACGGACTGGATGACCGGGGTGGAGATCTCCCGGTGGCCGAGGCCCATGGCCTCCTGGATCTCGCTGAGGAGCTTGAGATCCTGCGCCTCGAAGCCGAGCTGCACCTCGGTGATGACGTCCTGGCTGTCCACCTCGATCTCGTCGAGGCTCTCCCACTCGGGCGTGATGGCCACGGTGTTCTCGTCGGTGAAATCCTCGGGCGCCGCGAAGATGCGGTAGTTCTCCTGCAGCAGGCGCAGGGTCTCCACGTGCTTGTCCAGCGCCGCCCGGATGACGTCCTTGATGCTCTCGGCGCCGGACATGGCCTTCACCTGCAGGATCTTGCGAAAGACGGCCGGGGGGAACTTCACCGACACCTCGATCCCGCCGCGCGATCGCCGGCCGGAATCGAAGGCCACCGTGCCCTTGCGCTCGTATTTCTCCATGGCGTCCCTCGTCGTGAGCGGAAGTCCCTGCGGCGTGTCAGAGGTCGGAGGCGTCTGGGAGTCAGAGGCGTCTGGGAGTCAGAGCCGCGGCTGCCGAATCCTCGCGACCGCGCCGTTTCTCATGGATACTAGCACGCCAGCACTCGGGCGACATCTTTTGCCCCTGTCGAGCCATTTGCGCTGTGGTCTCCGCCCGGCGCCCCGCCGGCCCCCG
>CAYFWA010000755.1:0-3815 GCA_964346625.1 uncultured Myxococcales bacterium | reverse complement strand
ATGGGAGGGTGGGGGGCGGAGGAGTGGGGATGGGAGGGTGGAAGCTGCGGGGGGATGGTATCTAGCTCACCGGCCGCCCGTAGTAGTCGTAGAGCCGGCGCTCGAAGGCGGCGTTGATGGGCTCCTCTGGGTTGTACTCGGGGCTGGCCTCGATGTGGCCGCGCGGGCAATCCACCGCGGCGCGACGCTCGAACCAGTCGAAGGAGCTGAACCAGGCGGGGGGGACGATCACCAGGCGGCCCGGCAGCCAGTTGCGGGTGTCCACCACCAGGAAACGCACGGTCCAGTCGGCCTCCTCGGCGATGAAGTCCTCCACGTGCCCGATCTCTCCGTCCTGGGCGGCGACGTGATAGCCGGTGACCTCGTTGACGCTGCGCAGGTGCACGTCCTCGGGGTCCTCCTGCTCGAGGGCCTCTTGGAGCGAGTCGGGTGGCAGGGCCATCACCCAGTAGGGATCCCATCCGTAGTAGGCGTGGAGCTGTCGCTCGTGACGGCGCGCCACCGGCGCGTCGGCCTCGATGTCCGGGCTCTCCTTGATCCGGTCCTTGTCCAGATCCACCGGGAATGTTCGGCCGGGCCAGTCGGGCCGCTCCAGTGCCTGCCGGCCGATGAGCACCCGCCGGCCGAACAGCCCCGGCCCCGTGGCCGCCACCAGGTACCGTACGGTCCAGGTCTCGTCGTCGAACAGCAGATCCCGCACGCTACCGAGCACGCCGTCGGTGGCCTCCAGCTTGTATCCCTTGAGGTGCTTGAGCGATAGCAACATGATCTGCGTCTCTCCTTAGTCCTTCCCTTGTTCTCCTGTCGCGTTCTTCCCTTTTCCTGTAGCGACGCGACTGAAGATCATCATGCAAGTTCCAGTCCATCCGCTCCAGAACGGGCTCCCACCCGAACGAAGCAACGCTGCAACGCATGGATCAACAGCGAAAGCCCTGCGTCAATTGTCGCAAATGCAACAACAGGCAGTGAATGATGGCTGCCCGGATATCTCCCGCGGGAGGACGAGGCTGACTCCTCACGCTCGCCGAAGGTGACAGATCCGACTCATTTTCGTGGATTGACGGCTCCCATGGGCGCGCGGGTGCGGCCTCGAGCGCCGCCATTTCGAACCAGCCTCCTAACTGTCTGGGGTTCTTTAATTCCCGAATGCCGTGAAATTTCCAGCCACGCTAAAGCCTGTTTCATTCCACGGTAGCATCCGGGGCGCAATCGCGGTACATTTTGTTCCGTCCGTTTGCGTCGGTTGTGACTACAATCGACTCACGCGACTCACGAGTTGGGTATTGACCGCTGGCCCCCGTGTATCTGGAGCCGGCCCGAACGGACCTTGCAAACCTGATACTTGAGGAGTAACCAAATGAAACGGTGGAGAGGCGCCCCCCTGGTCGTGGCGCTGGCGGCCCTGGGGGTCGGTTGCACGACCGAAGCGAACATCAACAACAACCTGCCGCCCGATGCCGAGTGGGTGAACCCAGACTGTGACGTGGAAGGGGATTATGACGATGACGGCATCATGAACGGGCACGAGGGCTGCCTCTACGACACCGACACCGACGGTGACGGGGTCCCGGACTGGAAAGACTTCGACAGCGACAACGACGGCGTACCCGACGACATCGAGGCGGGCGACGGCAACCTGGCCACCCCGCCCAGCGACTACGACGGCGACGGCCTGCCGGACTACCGCGACACCGACAGCGACAACGACGGCGTACCCGACGGCGATGAGGATCGCGACGGCAACGGCCTGGTGGGCCAGTGCAAGGTCCACTGCCCCAGCCTGGACCCGGAGGAGTGCGGCGCCGGGCAGGCCTGCCTGGCCACCGGCCGCTGCGACCCGCCGGTGACCTTCGAGTGCGCCCAGGGCGAAACCAGCCGCCTGAACCCCGACACCGACGGCGACGGCATCCCCGACGGGCAGGAGGGCTCGTTCATCTGCAACGAGCGCTCCGAGTCCAACCCCAACGGCCGGCGCCCAGTGCAGTTCCACGAGACCACCAAGTTCAAGATCGGCGTGGAGCAGCTCGCCAACGTCCGGGACCAGATCATCGAGTTCCACGGCCAGGAGGACTGCAACAACGGCTCGGACGACGACGCCGACAACCTCACCGACTGCGAGGACGACGACTGCGTGAACACCTCGGACTGCGGCGCCGTGTCGGTGACCTTCGACGTGGAGGCGACCACCGGCCAGTCCGCCGGCTTCGCCATCGCCCGCGTGCCCCAGACCGCCTCGGTGTCTGAGGAGAACGCGCAGATCCTGGCCGACATCGCCACCGAGTTCGGCGAGTCCAACGTGCTGCTGCGCTCTTCGGGCACACCCACCACGAGCCACGACGAGTTTCCGACCGTCACGCGGGCCTTCGTGGATCTCACGGGCCTCACCGCCACCGAGGTCAGCGACGTGCGCAACCGCGTCGTCGAGACCCTGCTGGGCAAGCTGCCCAACGAGTTCACCAACCTGCCGGGCCCCTTCCCCGACAGCATCAACGACTCGAACTTCAAGCTCTCCTTCGCCACGCAGCTTCGCACCCCCGACCTCGGCGATCCCTACATCGTCGTCATGGGCGCGGTGGGCACGAGCAACGCCTACGGGGATCCCAGCAAGACCACCGGCTTCCAGGTGGACGACGCGGCCAACGGCTCCGGCCTCGCCGGGCCGGGGGACGGCTACGAGGCCGAGTGCGAGACGTACCTGGTGGCCACGCAGCCCATCGCCGACGTGATCTGGGTCATCGACGAGTCGGGTTCCATGTACGAGGAGCAGCAGAGCGTCGCCGCCAACGCGGTGAACTTCTTCAACCGCGCCGTGGCCTTCGGCCTGGACTTCCGCATGGGCGTGGTCAACGTGGCCATCGAGAACGACGGCGTGTTCTGCACCGGCCAGGGCCAGTCCAACGACCACTTCCTCACGCCCTCGAACCTGGCCGAGTTCCAGGCTTGCGCCCTGGAGCCCTGGGGCTCCCTGGCCGAGGAGGGCGGCACCGAGCACGGCATCACCCAGGGCTACAACGCCATCATCAACCACCTGCCACGGGCCGAGGCGCCCAACCGCATCCGGCCCGATGCCCAGCTCGTGATCCTCTACGTGTCCGACGAGGCGGCCCAGGAGATCAAGGACGCGAGCTGCTCCGCCGGCGACACCACCTGCATCCAGGGGGTGATCCAGCCCACGGTGAACCTGCTCATGGGCATCTCCAACCCCGAGGGCGCGGGCACGGCCCACGCCATCATCGGCCCGCCGCCGGACGGCTGCTCCAGCGCCGACCTGGGCACCGGCTACGTCGAGATCGCCAACGCCACCTCCGGCCAGATCGGCTCGGTGTGTCAGACCGACCTGGGCCCCACCATGCAAATCATTATCGAGGACATCGTGGCCTCCTCCTCGCCGGTGGTGTTGCACCACTTCCCCATCTCGGTGAGCGTGGCCGTGGCCAAGGACGGCGTGGCTCTGGAGCGCAGCCGCGAGGACGGCTTCGACTACCGCTCCTCGGCCAACACCATCGTGTTCGTCCAACAGGACTTCGACCCCCTGCACCCCTCCGAGGTGCTGGTCAGCTACCTGCGCTGGATCACCGACGAAGTCCCACCCGATTGATCCCGCTTCCCCCCCGGTGCTCGCGCGTCCGCCCCGGCGGACGCGCGAGTGTTCGGGGACGGCTCCCCCTTCCCTCTCGCGTCTCGCTTCTCTCAGGCCCCGCGCAAGAATAAGATGTCCAGTTCAGGGCGCCGATCCATCAATTCTGTCTGCGTCGCTCGTCGGTTAGGGAGCGGGTCAAAATAAGGTCTGCAAGTCAGGGCGTCGAGGCGCCCGG
>CAYFWA010000754.1:0-3816 GCA_964346625.1 uncultured Myxococcales bacterium | reverse complement strand
GGTTGAACCCCAGGGCGTTCCAGCCCTGCAGGTCGGGCGGGTCGGGCGGGGATACACGCGGGAGGATGCGGATGCGGATGCGGATGAGGATCAGGATGAGGATGAGGATGAGGATCAGGGCAGGCAGGCTTTTTCGCTGCCGGAGATCGACTGGCAGGAGTACCCCTCGTACCAGCGGCAGGCCGTGTCCTCCAGGCAGATCTCGGCGCAGGCCTGCTGGCCGTTCACCAGGGCGCCCACGCAGGAGGCGCCCACGGGACAGGGGGTTCCCAGGTCGCAGGAGAGCGACGAGCAGTAGCCCCCGGAAAGCCCGTAGCTGGCGCTGGTGAGGCACACCAGGCCGGCGGCGCTGCTGCAGTCGGCGTTGGTGTCGCAGGGGTCGCCCACCGCGCCGGTCTGCAGGGTGCAGGAGGTGGTGCAGCCGTCCAGGCTGTCGCCGTCCCCGTCGTCGCACTCCTCGCCCAGGGTGGGCTCGTGCACCCCGTTGCCGCAGCCGGGGCAGTCGCTGTCGTTGCGGGCGTCGCAGCCTCCGGGGCAGCAGCCGTCGCCGCCGGAGCAGGCGGTGATGGTCTGGTTGGAGCACTCGGCCTGGCAGGTGCCGTCGTTGGCCACGCTGTCCTGGGTGCAGGGGTCGCCGTCGTCGCAGTCGTCGGCGGTGGGGCAGGCGCCGGGGTCACCCGACGAGATGGCCGTATCGCAGGTCTCCCCCGACTCCACCACGCCGTTGCCGCAGATCGCGGGGCAGTCGCTGTCCAGCGTCTGGTCTCCCCCCGCGGGACAGCAGCCGTCCCCGTCCACGAAGTCGGTGATCTCGTCGTGGGTGCACTCGGCCTGGCAGGTCCCGCCGTTGACCAGCGCGTCGTCGGTGCAGGGGTCGCCGTCGTCGCAGTCGCCGGCGGTGGGGCAGGCGCCGGGGTCACCCGACGAGATTGCCGTGTCGCAGGTCTCCCCGCCGCCGGGCTCCACCACGCCGTTGCCGCACACGGCCGGGCAGTCGTCGTCGGTGTTGTTGTCGCAGCCGGTGGGGCAGCAGCCGTCGCCATCGGTGCACGACACCGGCTCGTTGTCGCAGTAGGCCTGGCAGGTGCCATCTCCCACCACCGAGTCCACGGTGCACGGGTCGCTGTCATCGCAGTCGCTGGCCGTGGGACAGGCCCCAGGGTTCCCCGATGCGATGCCCGTGTCGCAGGTCTCCCCCCCGTCGAGCGTGCCGTCTCCGCACACCCCCTGGCAGTCGCTGTCCGAGGCCGGGTCGCAGCCGGTGGGGCAGCAGCCGTCGCCCCCGGTGCACGAGGTGATGGCCTGGTGGTCGCACTCGGCCTGGCAGGTGCCGTCGTTGACCACGCTGTCGATGGTGCAGGAGATCTGGTCGTCACAGTCGGCGGCGGTGGGGCAGGCGCCCGGGTCGCCGCTCGCGATGGCCGTGTCACACGTCTCCCCCGACTCCACCGCGCCGTTGCCGCAGGCCACCGGGCAGTCGTCGTCGGTGAGGCTGGAGCCCCCGGCCGGGCAGCAGCCGTCGCCGTCTCGCAGCGCGGTGATGGTGTCGTGCTCGCAGCGGGCCTGGCAGGTGCCCGCCGATTTGAGCGAGTCGGTGGTGCACGGGTCGCCGTCGTCGCAGTCGGCGGTGGTCTGCGGGCAGGCGCCCGCCTGGCCGGCCGGGATCCCCGTGTCGCACTGCTCGGAGGGCTCCACCACGCCGTTGCCGCAGACCTCGGGGCAGTCGCTGTCCACCGTGGCGTCACCGCCTTCGGGGCAGCAGCCGTCGCCCCCGATGAAGGTCGTGATCAGGGGGTACTCGCAGTGCGCGGTGCAAGAGCCGGCGCTCACCAGGGTGTCCGCGGTGCACGGGTTCTGGTCGGCACACTCGGTGGGGCAGCTCCCCGGGTCGCCGGGCGGGATGCCCGTATCGCACTGCTCTCCCGCGCCGATGAGACCGTCGCCGCACACCGCGCTGCAGTCGCTGTCCGAGGCGGGCGCGCAGCCTGCGGGGCAGCAGCCGTCGCCGTGGGCGCAGACGTCGATGGTGTCAGACTCGCAGCGGGCCAGGCACGTGCCCTCGCCGAGCAGCCGGTCGGCGGTGCAGGGATCGCCGTCTCCGCAGTCCCCGGCGGTGGGGCAGGCCCCGGGCTCCCCCGCCGCGATGGCCGTGTCGCATCGCTCCTCGGTGGGGTGGACCTCGCCGTCTCCACACACGGGCGGAGCCCCGAGCACCACCTGCACCTCCACCACGGCGCCGCGCTCGATCACCGTGGTGGCGGAGCCGAAGGCCTGGACCTCCCCCTGATGCTCACCCCAGACCTTGATCAACACCTCCTGGCCGCCGAGGGCATCGGAGAGCAGGATCACGGCGGTCTCGCGGCCGGAGTGGAACGGCTCCCCCACGTTCAGGGGGAGGCTGCCCGGATCGAAGACCTCGGTGCCGTCCGCGGTGTCGTAGCCCTCGAGGCGGAACCGATCCACGGTGTAGGCCGCTGGGTCGAACTGGATCTCCACGCGCAAGCCCGTGTGGTCGTCGGCCGGGGCGCCGTCACCGCAGCCGCTGGTTGTCTGGGTGGCCAGCGCCAGCAGGCCGGCCAGCAGGCCGGCCTGCAGAATCACTGCGGTCTCATCGAGAAGCTTCCGGTAAAGGGTCTGCATGGCTCACCTCCGGTCCAGGGTGCCGAGGCTGCCCGAGGGCAGGCCCGCCCCCGAGTCCGACATGGCGCGGGCCCCCAGCACGCCGCCCACCACCGCGGCCGTCACCAGGGCGGCGCCGCCCCCGATGGCCGTCCAGAACCACCACCGGCTGGTGACCGGTGGCTCGGGGGTGGCCTTGTCACGGGGAGGCAGGTAGGGCGGGCGCGTGGCACCAGCGCCGGGGGGCGCGGCGAGCCGGCGCCGGGCCCGGGCGGCCCGGCGGGCGGGCTGCTCCTTCAGCTTCTTTTCGAGCTTGCGGATCAGGCGCACCACCGCCTGCTGGTTGGAGGTGTCGGTGGCCTGCAGGTACCCCTTGTAGAAGAAGATCGCCCTCTCGTAGTTCTTGAGCATTCGATGGCACTGGCCGATGTTGTACAGAAAGCCTGGCAGGGGGGCGGCCTCGTAGGCCGCGGAGTAGAGCCTCAGCGCCTCCTCGAAGCGGCCCAGGTAGTAGGCCTTCTCGGCGCGATCGAACAGGGCCTTGGCCTTCGCCTTCTTCTCCTTGGAAACGCGTGGCGCGGCCGCCGCCGCGCTCCAACCGGTGGTGACCCCGAGCGAGAGGGCGAGCGCGAGCGCGAGGGCCCTGGCGGTGCGGCTGCGCGGTCTGGACGAGGGGGATGTTGCTCCGGGCATGTCGTACCTCCTGGTCATGGCTATTGACTACTCATCAGGCTCATTCGAATGGATTCACGGTCCCCAGGTCGTTGCGGGGGCGCCGTCGCGCCGGGGGCCTGCGCGACGTGCGCCTTTGGGGCCGCCGCCGGATTCCAGCGCGGGCGCGGGCGCGGGCACGGGCACGGGCACGGGCACGGGCACGTGGCCGGGTTGCACCTCCGGCGTGCGGCCTTCCCCGCACGGCGTCGCGGCGCGCCCCGGGCGGCGGTGTCGTCTCCCGCGATCGCGGCTCGAGCGCGACCCGCAGGTCGCGGTCACGGTCCGGTCGGACGTGGATCTCTCTTGGCCGATACCCCTGTGCGGCCACGCGAAGCCGCCAGGTGCGGGGATCCGCCCTCAGGGTCATCCGCAGGGGCGCGAGGCCCAGCACCCGGGCGTTGGGAGCCAGGCGCTCGATCTTCGCGCCGGAGGGTGTCACCGCCAGGCGCAGGGTGACCTTCTGCGCGCCGGGCCTCGCGCGGG
>CAYFWA010000753.1:0-3818 GCA_964346625.1 uncultured Myxococcales bacterium | reverse complement strand
GGGGGCACCGCGCCGGGGTACACATCGGGCGGGGGCGTCGGGAGCGCGTCCGGGCCGGGGGTCGGGCGCGTCTGGGGCCTCGGCTCCCGCGGCGGGGGCGGCGCGGGGCGGTGGCGGTTGAAGATCTGCGCCCGCCAGGTGAAGCCCACCACCACGATATGGTTCTGCACGAAGGAGAAGAAGTCCCCGGGATCGTCCACCACGGGCGCCCAGTAGTTGTACTCCACCTGCATGGCGAAGATCTTGGTGAACCGGTACTGCAGGCCGGCGTTGACGGTCACCAGGTGGTCGCCGGTGCCCGTACGGTCCACGTAGTCCACCTGGTCGGTGTCCTCCTTGCTCCGGCCGAAGATCCAGTACATGGAGTAGCCCGCCGAGACGTACGGGGTGAGCCCGCAGGGAAAGTCGTAACTCGCATGCAGGGCCACGGGCAGGTTCACCAGCCCGGCCCCCTTCTTGGCCCACAGGTCCCTGGCGCCGCCAAAACCCGCGCGCACCGACAGGGCGAACCGGCTCGTGGGCGGCAGCAGGTTGATCTTGGTGTCGGCCTGCAGCCCGAGCAGGTGAAAGAGCTTCAGCCCGACGTCCAGCCGATCGGTGAGCCCGAGCCGCCCGTTGTACATCTGGGGGAAGTTGGTCACGGCGTAGGCCGACTCGCCGATGTCGCGGCGGCGCTGGACCGTCTCGTTGTGGACGAACCCCATCCCGACGCTCAGGTCCAGCGCCCCCTTGGGGGTGGGCCGCGCGGTCTGCAGCGTCCCCCAGCCGCAACCTCCGCCCAGCCCTGCGCTGAGGCTTGCGCTGAAGACCGCCACTTGGATCCCGATCACGAATGCCACGCCCGTGGGGCGATCGCGTGCCGTGACGTTCGGTCTCATAGCGCCTCCAGGGCCGCGAGGATGTCCTCGGCGCTTTCGAGCTGGTCACACAGGAGCCGGAACTCCTCGCGGGTGGGCGGCGGGACGGACTCGGGCAGGCGCACCTCCTGCATCTGCTCCATGAGCAGCAGGTAGTGGTGGTCGGTGACCTCCCCCACGGTGCAGCCCGAGCCCGTGAAGGTGGGCATGTACCCTTCCACGAACTCCGCCGAGATCCGGATCACCTTCACCCCCAGCACCGCCCAGTAGATCACCTCACCGCCGGGCTCGGTGCGGCCCACCGGCACGATGACGCGCGGATCGCGCAGCACGTCCGGGTCCTCGCGCCAGGTGGCGAGCCAGTCCCGGGCGCGTTGGGCGCACTCGGCGATGGGGTACTCCAGGGTCTCCTCCCCGAGCAGGTGCTCCACCGGGTCGAGCCCCACGCTGCGGGCGCTGAGCACGTAGAGGCCGTAGACCAGCCGGGTCACGTCGCGCAGCTCCTCGGCCAGGGTAAGCGGCGACTCGCTGTCGTCCTCGTAGAGCCGGCGCGTGGCGTCCAGAAAGCCCTCCCCCAGCACCGCCTTCAGGTACGTCTCCAGGAACCGATAGGCCCGGGCGGTGCGCAGGTAGAAGGTGGGGAACGGCTCCACCGGGAACTTGGGGTAGACGTCCACCTCCCGCGGCTCTGTAACGGAGCCGACGCCGCTGAAGGTGGTGAGCTGCTTCACGTGGGTCTCGCGGGTCTGGGTGATCAGGGACTTGAAGGTCTCGATGAGCTTCTTCTTGTAGGCCGCGGTGAGCAGCAGGTGGTCGCTTTCGGGCAGCGACTCGGGCACCAGCAGCGTCTCGAGGGCGTGGAGCTGGTAGTCGTACCAGCCCGAGCCCGCGTCGGGCTCCAGATCCACCAGCCCCTCGCGGATGGCGTTGATGAGCCCGTCGATGAGGTTCACGTCGGGGGGCACCGGCTCCTCGCAAAACAGGTCCTGGAAAAACTCCGTGTCCGGGCTCGAGGAGGCGGGCAGCAGGGCGAGCCAGGTGCCGCGGCACACGAAGGGGGCGTCGTGCTCGGCCACGAAGTCGCCGCGCACTTGGCCCATGTCGGTGAGCGAGCCCGGCCCGTCCACGTAGTCGTACAGGGCGGTGGCGGAGTGGGACACGTAGGGGTTGGTGAGCCCCCGGTACAGCGCCAGGTAGCCCTGGTAGGCCTCCCGCAGGGGGGTGGCGTCCTCGATCACCGCCGCCAGGGCGGCGAAGCGGCCAACCTCCTGCTCGCCGGGGGGCTGGGTCGTCTCGGCTTCGGCGAGGCGGTTT
Source organism: uncultured Myxococcales bacterium (assembly GCA_964346625.1). Taxonomy (GTDB): domain Bacteria; phylum Myxococcota_A; class Polyangia; order HGW-17; family JAJRWW01; genus CAYFWA01. The sequence goes on along the minus strand of CAYFWA010000753.1, from coordinate 1,647 downwards.
TGCAAAAACCGGTCCTGGCGGAAGATCGACTCCAGGGTGGGGCTCCAGGTGTAAAAGCCCACCGGGCGGGAGTACAGGCCCTGCTCGTTCCAGTGGTCCACGGCCTGCTGGGCGCGGCTCACCAGGGCGGGGTCCACCGGCAGGTCGCTCACGTCCTGGCCGCCCGCGAGCAGCGCGCCCACCACGTGCTCGAGGCCCCGCTCGAGGTGCGCCGTCGCGGCGGCGGGCGCCTGGGCCAACGCCGAAGCCGTGGCCGTGGCGAGGTCCCGCAAAAACGGCCCCTTGCCGGGGTAGGTACCGGGCAGCCCCTGCTGCACCCCGATCTCCACCGCGGCGTACAGCCCGTCGTTGAAGGGCTTGAGCACCCCGTTGACCACCTCCATGGAGGGCAGCACGTCGCCGCCGCGCTGCTGCACATCGGCGAGGGCCTCGCCGCGCGTCGGGTAGAGGCGGGACTCCAGGTCCGAGTCCTCTTCGGCGAAGTCCACCACGTCGAGCCGGGTGACGCTGCAGCTCTTGTTCACCGTGAACTCGCAGCCGTCGAAGGTCTCGGTAAACAGCAGGTCGCTGCGGCAGGCCGGGTTTTTGTCCTCGATGCGGTCGTCCTCCACCGAGGGCTCCTTGAACAGCTCCTCCCACTGTCTCTCCTCGGCCACCACCCCCAGGGTGTCCAGCGGCCCCAGGCAGCCGGGCGCGCCCAGCGCGCCCAGCGCGCCCAGCGCGCAAACCAGGAGCCCCAGCGCCAACCCGGGCCGCGGCTCCAGCCGCGGCCGCGGCCCCAGCCGCGGCCCCAGCCGCGGCCCCGGTCTCAGCGAGCCGCAGGTGGCTTGGGCCGGGCGTCGCCTCCGGCGAGGCGTCCCCGGGGCGGGTCGCCAGCGCCCAGGTCCTTTCGTCACGCGTAGCCCATGGGTGTGGGTCATGGTCGAGCTCTCCTTGCGCACCGGCGGATCCCACCGGCGGATCCCACCGGACGAGGCAAATCGATTCGTACGTCGTAGGCGAGCGAACCTACGGTTGGTTGCCCGCACCGAACAGCAATTCTCGGACCACCCCGCATTATATCAGCCGCGCATTGGAACCCAAAGACAATCAAGGGCTTTCCCGAGCCGAGCCCGTACGGCAGTGAGAGGGAGGCGCGGTGGCGGAGCGACGGAACCAGCGCCGAGCCTGACATGCATGTCGCACCTCGCGCCGGCGCCCGCTGTGCGCTATAAAGCGATCATGTTCGCCAACGCCCAGCTCGAGCTCGCCTGCCGCATGCTGGAGCAGATGGAGTCGGCCATCGAGCTCCGGCTGGACCCCGGGCCCGACCCCGAGGACAAGTTCTCCCGCGCCCTGTGCCAGGTGGTGGAGGAGATCTGTCGGGCCGGCCGCGACAAGATCCAGCTCGTCCGGGTGGAGCCCTCCCGCGCCGAGCGACCGCTGCTCAGCGTGGCCAACGTCCGCTATCGCGCCGTGCCCTTCGGCCCGGAGCTCGAGCCCTTCCTGGAGCTGCTGGTGCGGCTGTCGCGCCGCCAGGGACAAGACGCGGACGGCGCCCACCCCCGCCCCGCCCCGACTCCGGGCACTGGCACCGGCACAAACACGGGCACCTGAAGACCGCAAGGACAGGTACAAGCGGAAATTCGATTTCACCCTGAAGTTGAT
>CAYFWA010000752.1:3543-3820 GCA_964346625.1 uncultured Myxococcales bacterium | reverse complement strand
TGAGCACAGCAAACGGGCGAAGCCTAATCGCCTCATGGTGGTCAAGACGGCCTCGGCGCGCTCTTCCTCCGCGAAAGCGCCCACTCGGACGACGACGGCAAACCTCCCCGCCGCCACGAATCGACCGTCCTCTCCGCTGCTCGGCAAACCCACCGCTGCTGTGATACCGTTCGAATAGATCCAGGGAGGTGCTCCATGGTTGGCAGGAGTCGCAATCGGGTGCTGCGGCGGGCGTCTGGAGGCGCGGTGGTCTCGGACGGCGCGCGGATCGCGGACT
>CAYFWA010000752.1:0-3443 GCA_964346625.1 uncultured Myxococcales bacterium | reverse complement strand
GGGCACGGATTTCGGGCTGGGCACGGATTTCGGGCTGGGCACGGATTTCGGGCTGGGCACGGATTTCGGGCTGCGCTGCGCTGGGAATCCTCTTGGTCTCGGCCACCGCGGCCACCGCGGCCACCACGGCCACCACGGCCACCACGGCCACCACGGCCTGGGTATCCGTGGCGCAGGCCGCCCCGACGAAGCCCACTCCGAAAACCGGGAAGCTGAGCGTGAACGCCAAGCCCACCTGCCAGGTGTACGTGGACGGCAAGTCCATCGGCGTCACGCCCGTGGTGGGACATCGACTCCGCCCGGGGAGCTACCGCGTGGAGCTGCGGACGTCCCAGGGTCGATCGCGCTACCGGAAGGTCACCATCCGGGCGGGCAAGAGCCAGAAGGTCCGGGTGCGCTTCGGCGCCGCGAAACGCGGAAGCCCGGGCACGCTGGAGGTGACCGCGAAACCGTGGGCCCAGGTCTTCGTGGACGGACACGCCGTGGGGACGACCCCCTTGACGGGTTACCGCATCTCGGACGGCAGCCACTGGGTGAAGCTCAAGACCACGGACGGCCGCGAGCACAAGCGCATCGTGTTCGTGGAGGCGGGCCGTACCGCGCGGGTGTTCCATCGGTTCGACCCGCCCGCCCGGCGAGCGGCGCCGGCCGCGGGCTGGCTCGAGGTGGACTCCCACCCCCCCTCGGCGGTGTTCGTGGACGGCAAGAAGATCGGCAAGACGCCCGTAAAGGACCACGACCTGCCCGTGGGCCTGCACCGCGTGCGGCTGGTCACCGCGGACCAGCGCACGCACCGCCGTCAGGTCCGCGTGGCGCGAGACAAGACCACCCGGCTCCGTTATCGATTCCCGCCACGACGCCGAGCAGCCCCGCGGCCGCGCACGGGGAACATCCGCGTGGTGGCCAACCACGAGGCGCGGGTCTACGTGGACGGCAAGGCCGTGGGCTGGACCCCGCTCATCGATCACCCACTCCCGGCGGGGTTGCACGTGATCCGGGTACGCCGCGGCAAGCGCACCCGACGCTACCGGCTCCGGATCCGCCCCGGCTACACGCGCCTGATCAAGGTGCGGTTCCGGCGCTGACAGTGGTGACGGCGCGCTCGGCACTGACGACACGCTCGGCGCGGTCGGCAACCGCCATGCCACCACCGGTTGCCCCATCCGACTCGGAGCTATAAACAGAGCTTCACCGGCTGGCCGCCGATGGTCTTCTCGACGCACTCGCGCTTGCGGTCCTCACCGCCCTTCTTCTTGCGTCGGCGGTGACGCCGCCGGCGTCGCCGCCGACGCTGGCGCCGCTTGCGATCCCCGTCCTTCATCGCGGCCCCTGCCCGGGCCTCGTCCCCGGCCGGACCGGAGCGCGCTTCCTGACAATCAGCGTCCTGCAGGCAGGGGCGGCGACAGTACCCCTCGAAGCACAGCAACCCCTTTTCGCAAAATCGGCCGCGGTCCGGATCGCAGCGGCGGTTCGCCTTGCGCCGGTATACCTTGCGACAGCGGAACCCGATGCACTCCAGCCCCCTGGCGCAGCCCACGTCGAGGTTGTGGTGGCACGGCTGGCCCCGGCGGGCCGCCTCGCGGCAATAGCGCACATCGGGCTCGGCGCGCCGCGCCGCCCGCGCCTTGCGCTTGGGGCCCCGGTACAGCGCCCCGTCGCAGACCCGCCCCTTGCCACAGTCCCCCTCGGTGGCGCAGGTCTCGACGCACTCGTCGTCGTGGCACACCAGGCCCCGCCGACAAAACGGCCCCGACGGCTTGCAGGGCTGCCCCTCGCGCTGGGTGGTGGGCAGGCAGGCGGAAAAGACCGGCTCGCGATCCTCGTCCACCATGGTGTCTGCCACCACGGGCAGGCAGCGCTGGTCGGCCTGCGGGCACTGGGTGTCCGCCTCGCAGGCAGACACGCAGCGCCCCTGGAAGCACCGCAGACCCGTTCGGCAGCCCTTTTCGGGGTGAGCGCAGCCCTGCCCCTCACCCTGCACCGGACGGCGGCAGAAGCGATCCACGCTGCCGATGCGCTGGTAGCGTCCCGTGCATCGCGTCCCCTCCGGGCAGCCCTGGCCCCCGGGACACGCCGGCACGCAGAAACCGGCCAACCCACCCGGCTGCCGTGGGACGCAGACCTGCCCCTCTTCACAGGGGTGCTCCGGATTGCATCGGCCCTCCTCGAGCCGCGGTGACCGCATGGTGTCGCAGCCTCCGCTCGACAACACCGCACCGAGCAGGACCCCCGCCATCGCCACCCGAGCGGCTCGCGTGGCTGACCTCGACTCCCACCCCACCCTGCGACCAGGGGGGAGCGCCGGTACACGTTCAGGGGGGATGTCCCATCCCCCCTCGCCCCGAAACCGACAGCCGCGATCACGTTCAGGAGGAGTCATCTCGCACCTCCGCGCTTCTCTTTGTCCCGTCTCCCTCGCTTCCCGGGTCCCATGCCCGCTCCATCCCGGCGGCAGTGTTTTTTCACCAGCGCCTCGTGGGCCTCGTCCCGCCGCGCGGCCGCCCGCAGGGCTTGGCAGGCCTTGCGTTTCTGCTTGGCCGCCAGGTACTGCAGGCCGAGCCGCGCCCGCAGCTCCGCGCGCTTGGGCGCCAGCCGCACCGCGCGCCGCAGGTGGTAGATGGCGCCTTTGGGTTGCTTTTGATTCTCGAAGGTCCGCGCGAGCAGCTCCCGCGCGCGCACCCCGTCCCCGATCTTGAGCGCCCGCATCAGGTAGCGCTGGGCGCGCTCGTGCTGGCCGAACTTGACCAGGGGCGCCGCCCGCAGCACGAGCTGCTCGCGGGCCTGGCGCTGGGGGAGCCGCTTGAGGGCCATCTCGAACCACCGATCCAGCTCCGGCACGCTGCGGTTGAGATACTCGTCGCTCTGGTCCACGTCCGCCGACCGGACCCCCTCGGGTACCCGGGCCACGAGCCCGGCCAGCGGATCCACCAGGGCGCCGCGCTTGCGGGCGCGCTGGGCCTGATCGGCCAGGGTCGGGTCGACCTTGCCGCGATACTTGTGAAGCTCGGCGATGGCCTCCCGGCGCCGCGTCTGGTGTGCCTCGTAGACGTACCAGGCCACCCCGGCCGCCACCAGCATCGCCACCCCCACTGCGCCCAGGATGATCCAGCGCCGGCGCGAAACCCGCTGCCGCTCGACCTGGTTCAGCGCCTCCATCTCCTCGGTGACGCTCTTTTCTTCCTGCGCCTGCTGCGCCTGCTGCGCCTGCTCTGACTGGGACTGCTTGATCTGCGCCATCGCCGCCCGCATGCCCTCGGCCTCGCGCTGGGCCTGCAGTCGCGCCTGCCACTGCTCGGCGCTCAGCGCGCTGCCCGGATCCGGCAGATCCGACAGCGCGTCGTCGACCCCGGCGCCCCCATCGCCCTCCCCCGCTTCCCCGCTCGGCGCCCGCGCCGCACCACGTCCCAGTGGATCAGATCGTCCTCTTCCGGTCGGCCGACCAG
>CAYFWA010000751.1:0-3833 GCA_964346625.1 uncultured Myxococcales bacterium | reverse complement strand
AGCTCCTTGATCCGCACGCCAACGGCGTCGTAGATGGCGTTGGCGATGGCGCCCATGATGGGCAGCAGGGAGCCCTCGCCGATCTCCTTGGCGCCGAAGGGACCGCGGGGCTCGAAGCTCTCCACGGCCCGCGAGGTCACGTCGGGCGTCTCCCGGATGCTCGGGATCAAATAGTCGTGCAGGTTGGGGTTGGCCAGCGAGCCGTCGGGCAGATGCACCATGTGCTCGAGCAGGGTCTCCCCCATGCCCATGATCATGGCGCCCTCCACCTGGCCGTGGAAGGTCACCGGGTTGATCACCGTGCCCGCGTCCGAGAAGTCCCACACCCGATCCACGGTGACCAGGCCGGTGTCCTCGTCCACGGTGACCTCGGCCACGCAGGAGGAGAAGCTGTAGGCCGGCGACGTGCCCACGGTGGAGCCCTTGAAGCCGCCCCCGAGATCCGTGGGGGGTTGGTAGTGCCCCGTCTTTACCACTGGCCCGGCCTCGGAGAAGGCCCGGCGGGCCGCGTCGGCCCAGTCCAGGCCGATGTCGGGGTACTCCCGGTTGTAGATCCGCCCCTGCCGGGCCTCCAGGGCGCCGGGATCGCAGCCCAGGGCCCGCCCGGCCACCTCCAGCAGGCGATCGCGCACCCGGCGCGCCGCCATCTTGGTGGCGTTGCCCGCCATGAGGGTGACCCGGCTGGAGTAGGAGCCCAGATCGATGGGGCTGAGGGTGGAGTCGCAGGGCGCCATCCAGACCCACTCGTAGGGCACGCCCATCTCCTCGGCGGCGATCTGGGGCAGCACCGTGTCGGAGCCCTGCCCGATCTCGGCCGCCGCGATGGCCAGGGTGACCCCCGTGCCGTCCTCGTGAACCCGGATCACCGCGTTGGAGTGCGGGAAGTTCGAGCGGTAGATGGGGTAGCCGGCGCCGGAAACGAAGCCCCCGCAGCCCACCCCGATGCCCTTGCCCCGCGGCAGCTTGCCGTGCTTTTGGGTCCAGCCCGAGGCGGCCCGGGCCTGCTCGAGGGTGGCCTTGAACTCGCAGCTCGAGATGTCCAGGGCGTTCACCGTGCGGTAGCCCGGGTCCATGCCGTTTTTCAGCCGCATCTCCAGCGGGTCGATGCCGATCTCCTCGGCCAGCATGTCGAGCATGGACTCGAAGGCGAACCGGGGCGGCGGCACGCCGTGGCCCCGCATGGCGCCGCAGGCCGGCAAATTGGTGTACATCCGGTAGCCGGTGTACTGGTAGTTGTCCATCTTGTAGAGGGTGGGCACCATGGAGCCGGCGTAGTAGGCCGTGATCACCCCGAAGGACGTGTAGGCGCCGCCCTCGAGGAAGGTGCGCAGCTTCACCCCGGTGATGCGCCCGTCGCGCTTGACCCCCACCTTGAGCTGCATGATCTGCGGGTGGCGGCCCCGGCCGTGGTACATCATCTCCTTGCGGGAGTATTTCATCATCACGGGGCGGCCGGTCATCTTGGACAGCAGCACCGCGCAGAAGTCCAGCGGGGTGGCCTCGGCCTTCACGCCAAAGCCCGCGCCCACGGTGGGCCGCACCACGCGGATGCGCCCCATGGGGATGTCCAGCACCCGCGACAGCATGTGGTGCACGTAGTGCGGCGTCTGGGTGGAGGACCACAGGGTCACCCGGCCGCCGTGGTGCTCCCAGCGGGCCAGGGTGGCGTGGGGCTCGATGGGGGCCTGGTACGTGCGGCTCGAGGTGAAGCGCTCCTCCCGCACGATGTCCGCCGCGGCGAAGCCCTCCTCCACGTCCCCGAAGCTCCAGTCCACCTTGGTGTTCACGTTGTTCTCGAAGCGCGGGTTCTCCGGGTGGATCTGGGGCGCGCCGTCCTCGAAGGCCTCCTCCGCGTCGTAGACCGCGGGCAGCTCCTCGTAGTCCACCTCGATGAGACGCAGCGCCCGCTCCGCGGTCTCCTCGTCGATGGCCGCCACCGCCGCCACCTCGTCCCCCACGTAGCGCACGCGGTCGATGGCCAGGATCTGCTCGTCGTAGCGGGCCGGGGACACGCCGTAGGTGACCTCCGGCACGTCCTTGCCGGTGAGCACGCCGAGCACGCCGGGCAGCGCTTCGGCCTTGGAGATGTCGATGCGCTTGATGATCCCGTGGGGGATGGGGCTCCCCAGGATCTTGCCGTAGATCATGTCCGCGCGATGCAGGTCCGCCGTGTACAGCGCCCGGCCGGTGACCTTGTCCGGCGCCTCGTAGCGGGGCACCCCCCGGGACACCACGGCGTGGTCGCGCTCCTGGTCGCGCTCGTGCTCGTCGTAGGGCGCCACGTCCAGGGGCTGGTCCTCGAACTCCCGGTAGCCCTTCACCGCGGCGATGATCCGGTTGTAGGCGGCGCAGCGGCACAGGTTGCCCGACAGCGCCTCGAGGATCTGCTCTTCGTCCGGCTCCGGGTTCCGATCCAGCAGCGCCTTGGAGCTCATGATCATGCCCGGCGTGCAGAAGCCGCACTGCAGGGCGCCGTGCTTCACGAAGGACTTCTGCAAGGGATGCAGGTCGCCACCCTCGGCCAGCCCCTCGATGGTGGTCACCTCGGCGCCGCTGGCCTCCACCGCCAGCACCATGCAGGAGTTGACGGCCTTGCCATCCATGATCACCGTGCAGGCCCCGCACTCGCCCAGCTCGCACCCCTTCTTGGTGCCCGTCAGGTTCAGGTGGTTGCGTAGCAGGTTCTGGAGCGTCGTGTTCGGCTTCACGCCCAGCGCCACCCGCCGACCGTTCACGGTCAGCCGGACGAGGACGTCCCGCTCCGTCTGCGCGTCCTGCGCGTCGTTGCTCATGGGGCCATCACCTCGCGGCGTACGCCAGCGCCTCTCGCAGCGCGCGCACGGTCAAGCTGTTTGTCAGGGACCGCCGGTGCTCCGCCGAGCCCCGCAGATCCGAAATGGGGCGGGCCTCGGCCGCCGCCCGTTCCCCGGCCGCCTCGCAGGTAGCCTCGGTGGCGGGCTGTCCCGCGAGCCAGGCGCTGGTCTCCGCGGCCACCAGGGGCACCGGGGCCAAGGCGCCGAGGACCACCTTCGCCTCGGCCACCTGGTCGCCCTCGCGCCGCACCCAGGCGGCCACCCCCGCCACGGCCAGGGCCGTGGCCTGGCGGAGCTGAAACCGCGCGTAACGCGCCGCCGACCCGGCCGGCAAGGCCGGGATCACAATGGCGGTGAGCACCTCGCCGGGCTTCAGCGCCGTCTGCCGCACCCCCTGGAAGAAGTCCTCGGCCGGCAGCGTCCGCTCCCCGTCGGGGCCGGTGAGGGCCACCGTGGCCCCGGCGGCGATGCAGATGGGGGGGGTGTCCGCCGAGGGCACGCCGCTACAGAAGTTGCCCCCGAGGGAGGCCCGCTGCCGGATCTGGCGGGCGGCCATCTGCGAGATGGCGTCGGCCAGCCCCGGGAAGCGCTGGCGCACCACCGCGGACTCCAGGATGTCCTGCAGCTTGGCGGTGGCGCCGAGGTGCAGGCCGCCGCCCAGGTCCCGGATGGCGCCCAGCTCGGGGATCCCCGAGAGCGACACCACGTGGGGGGTGGCGTCCCGCTGCTGTTTCAGATCCGCCAGCAGCTCCGTGCCGCCCGCGAGGTAGCGCACCTCCGGACCGAGCTCGGCCCCCAGCCGGCAGGCCTCCGCCAGGGTGGTGGGCCGGTGATACTCGAAGTCACAGATTTCCAACGCCCGTATCTCCTGTTTCGTGTTTCCGCAGTGTGTCTCTCGGGCGGCACGCTCCCGCTCGCTCCAGCGCCGCGGCCTCTACGCATCCCTCAGGCCCCGATCACGAATAATCTGATCGTTCAGGCCGCCGATCCATCCCGGCTGGCTGCGTGAGCTCGCTTCGC
>CAYFWA010000750.1:0-3839 GCA_964346625.1 uncultured Myxococcales bacterium | reverse complement strand
TTGGCGCGCGCTCTGACCACGGAGAGCCGGCGCAGGCCCTCCTCGGCATGCTCGAGACGCGAGCGCAGGACCGCCTGATCAACCATGGCGTGGAGCTCCCGGTGCTCCGGTGGCAAAGCGTCCTTCGGCGATGCGCCTTCGGAGGGCGGCGGCATGAGAGCGGAGCATCGGCTCGTAATCCAGCCAGTCACGATGCGCGGCGACCTTGAAGTTGTGAAGAGCGCGGGGATCGCCCACCCACAGCGGCAGGCTGTCCCGCGCGATACGAAAGCGAAGAGCGATGGGAGCGGTCTCAAGAACGACCAGATCCACGGCGCAGTCCGGGCCCGAGAGACGTGGGAGATAGCGGAGCTTCACATCTGTCGGATCATCGTTCCTGGACACCAGGGCCACGGCCAGGTCCACGTCGCTCATGGGTCCTGCCTGACCCCTAGCGCGTGAGCCGAAAAGGAGAATGAACGACACCTCTTTCGAGGCCGCCAGCTCCCTGACGCCGAGCTGTGCCGCGCGGGGGAGCTCATCGATGTGAGACAGCGACACCATGCCGAGCAGTATACCGTCACAGTATCGGCCATTCAACGGGCCGATACGCTCCCCATCTGCTCCTAAGGGCTCGCGCAAGAATAACTCCTGCATTCGGCCGCGTGGCCCACGGCCCACGGCGGGGGGCAGGCCCCCCGCGGCCAGCGGCGATGGATCGGGCGGTCCGGACTACCCGCGCTACGTTGAGCGTGAGCTCCGCCAGAGAAGAGAGTTGTGTAGTTTTCGAACACCGTCCGCCCCCCCCCACAATTGACGCGCGTCTCCCCTGTTTGCGATAGTCTGCATGTTGGTATGAATCGGCTCCTCAGCGGGCGTGCGCGGTGTCGAGGGTGGCAGGCCGAGCGCCCCCTGTGGCGCTTTCGCCTTGGACGCGGAGGGGGGGTGGGCATTCGAAGGAGGTGCACTGATGCCCTGCACACGGGTTTTGCTCGCGGTTTCCACGATCGGGCTGGTGCTCGGCTGCCCCCGGGCCGAGACGTCGCGAGCCGCTCCGGGCCGGGGCGGGGGGGATGCCCCCGGCGCCGCCGTCAAGAGTCACCTGGCGGGTCTGCGCAGCACGGACTGGTGCGAGCGGTTCATCTCGGCCGAGCGGCTGGCGGCGCGGGCCAAGGCCTGGGCGGTCTGGGCCGATCGGGTGGTCCCCGCGCTGCTGAAGGCGCTGGGCGACCGGGATCCCGCCGTGCGCAAGGCGGCCGCCCGTGCGCTGGCCCGGGGCGGCAAGCCCGCTGCCGCGGCGATTCTCGCCGCGATCAAGCACCCGCAGCAAAGGATCCGTTGGCGGGTCGCTTGGGTGCTCGGCAAGATCCGGCACCGTCCGGCGGTGCCCGCCCTGGTGGCGGCCCTGGGCGACGAGAAGCCCTCAGTGCGCAGGGCCGCGGCCGGGTCGCTCGGCTGGATCGGCGATCGTCGGGCGGTCGCTCCCCTGATCCAGCGGCTGCGCGATCCGGTGGACGACGTTCGGGCCGCGGCGGCCACCGCCCTGAGCGCGCTGAAGGGGCGTCGTGCCTTCAAGGCACTGGAGGGCGCCGTGAAGGATGCCGACCGGAAGGTCCAGAAGGCGGTTATCGAGGGCCTGACCTCGTTTCGCCGGCAGCGGCGGAAGGTGGCGCGACTGCTGAGACGCAGGCTGCGCCGCGGCAGCGCCGTTGCCCGCGCGGCGGCGGCCCGCGGCCTCGGCCGGATCAAGGATCGCCGAGCGGTGCGCCTGCTCATCCGGGCGATCGAGGACAGCAGCGTCAGTGTCAGGAAGGCGGCCGTCGCGGCGCTGGGCGAGATCGGGGATCGCCGGGCGATCCGTCCCTTGAAGCGCGCCTGGGCAAAGCTGCGCGAGGGGTCCATTCGCTATGCGATGCAGCGTCCCGTCTTCGAGGCGGCCTTCAAGAAGCTGGGCATCGGTCTCCCGCGCCGGTCCTCCCGGCGGCCCAAACCCTTTGCAGACGCGGTGGGTTCGATTGGTGAATCCGATGGAGCCGTAGCGCCCGACGTTGCCATCGGAACCAGGCGCGGACATCGGTTGAACGTCTGTCGGCGGCGCTTTCGACGGCGGCCCGCGGCGACGGCCCACGCCTCGCGGGAATCCACGAGGTTCAAGACCCGGATTCGGTGCTTCGTGCCGCCGCCCCGGTTGCCGAGGAGCCAAGGATCGAGGGTTCGCAACAGGATCCGCGCCAAGGTGTATGGTCTGCGGACCTGTCATCAGCGCCACACCTCCGGCGAGACGCTCTCCGTCCAGATGACCTTTCACATCACGAAGAGGGGCCGGGTGGAGCAGCCGAAGATCACGGTTGGCGGCGAGGACGCGGCCGGGATGCGGCGATGTATCCGCAGGAAGATCGCCCGGTGGCGTCTCGGCCGGATCAGCCGGCGCCTGTTCTTCGGCCCCTTCACCGTGCGGTTCAAGGGCGAGCGCTAGCTCGCCCTGGCGGCTACCGGGGGCGGGGGCGCCTTCTCGCCCGGGGCGGCCGGCATCCCACCTCCAAGACGGCGCTGTCGTGACGCCCAACATCTTGCCGCAGAACCTTGCCCCTGCCGCGGGCCCTACCGCAGAACCGGCCCCTACCGCAGAACCGGCCCCTGCCGCGGGCCCGGCGCCTGCCGCAGGCCCCACCGCGCGCAGGAGGCCGATCTTGCTTAGGGAGCGGGTCAAAATAAACTCTGCACTCGGGCCGCCGATCCATCCCGGCTGGCTGCGTTGCTCATCGGTTAAATATCCCGCAATATTCGCCCTCTTCACGCCTTGCCAGCCGGGCGCCTCGACGCCCTGACTTGCAGACCTTATTTTGACCCGCTCCCTTAAAGTGTCGCCCCATCTCGTCGGAAAGCAGCTTGGTCAATAGCGAAATCGTGTAATGACACAAGACAGGAGCCACACATGAGAGATTCCGACCCATTCGAAAAATGGGCATCCTTCCGCCAGCTCCACGCCCCAGGGGGTCGGGGATTCAGCACCGATGGGCCCTCCAAGGACGATCACCGGTGGGCCCGATGATCCAGCCCCCCTGGAGAACCAGAAACAACCTCCGCCCTCGCACAACCCACTGCAAGACTCCCGAGGTTCATCAGCATCGACGAGCCGGAGTTGGGACTCCACCCTGCCGCGATCCGACTGCTGGCCGAGCTCGCTCGCTCGGTGTCACGCCACACGCAGGTGCTCTTCGCGACGCGACGCAGTCCACGGCCTTCCTGGACCATTTCGAACCGAGCGAGGTCGTCGTCGTTGAGCGCCATGCAGGGAAAAGCAAATTGTCGCGACTTGATGATGAAGCGCTGTCGTCGTGGCTCGAGGAGCTCCGGTAGCAGCTCAGGATTCGGAGCGAGGCCTGTGCTGGACGAGCTCGAAACGGAGCTGGACCACGCGCAGTGGCTACATGTCCTGGACCCGCCGGAGAAATCGCGCTACGCACAAGGACATCCGTGCGCAGGAACGCACGCAGACCTCTCGTTCGGGGGGGCGCCCGCGTCCCTCCCGCTCGCGTCCACGGAAGGAAGTGTACCCATGGAGCGATTGAAACCCTATCTGGTGGTGGCGCTGGTCGTCCTGGGGCTCATCGTCGTGATGCAGAACACCGAGGCCGTCAAGACGCGCTTTCTGTTCTGGAGCGCGGAGATGCCCCGCGCCCTGCTCATGGCGCTCATGCTCGCCCTGGGCTTTGTCGCCGGCGTAATCACGAGCCACGTCGTGGCACGGCGACGTGAGGAGGGGAGAGTGGGGAGCGGGGAGTGAGCAGTGAGCCGGTTTCCCGGCAGCGCACACGGATACAACGCACGCGGATACAGCGCACGCGGATACAGCGCAC
>CAYFWA010000749.1:2402-3840 GCA_964346625.1 uncultured Myxococcales bacterium | reverse complement strand
AAAGGCCCCTCGAGGGCGCCCGCATCATGGGCTCGCTGCACATGACCATCCAGACGGCGGTGCTCATCGAGACCCTGGTAGAGCTGGGCGCCGACGTGCGCTGGGCCTCCTGCAACATCTTCTCCACCCAGGACCACGCCGCCGCCACCGTGGTGGCCGGCCCCGACGGCACGGCCGCCGACCCCAAGGGCGTGCCGGTGTTCGCCTGGAAGGGCGAGTCGCTGCCCGAGTACTGGTGGTGTACTCTGCAGGCCCTAAACTGGCCGGACGGCAAGGGGCCGACGCTCATCGTGGACGACGGCGGCGACGCCACGCTGCTGTGCCACCTCGGCGTGGAGTTCGAAAAGGCCGGGGAGATCCCCGCGCCCGAGACCGCCGGCAGCGAGGAGTTCAAGGCGGTGCTCACCCTGCTGCACGAGGTGCGGGCGGCCAAGGGGCCGACCTACTGGCAGGAGTTCGTCAAGACCATCCGGGGGGTCTCCGAGGAGACCACCACGGGCGTGCACCGGCTCTACGAGCGCGTGAAGAACAACACGCTGCTTTTCCCGGCCATCAACGTCAACGACAGCGTCACCAAGAGCAAGTTCGACAATGTCTACGGCTGCCGCCACTCCCTGGTGGACGCCATCAACCGCGCCACGGACGTCCTGGTGGCCGGCAAAAAGGCCATGGTGTGCGGCTACGGCGACGTGGGCAAGGGATCGGTGCAGTCCCTGCGCGGACAGTCGGCCCGGGTGGCGGTCACCGAGATCGACCCCATCTGCGCCCTGCAGGCCTGCATGCACGGCCTGGATGTCATCACGGTGGAGGACGCGCTCGCGGACTTCGACATCTTCGTCACCACCACGGGCAACAAATCCATCATCACCGCCGAGCACATGAAGCGGATGAAGCACAACGCCATCGTGTGCAACATCGGCCACTTCGACAACGAGATCGACATGGGCGACCTCGAGGACATGGTGGCCAAGGGTGACGTGGAGAAGATCGAGATCAAGCCCCAGGTGCACGAGTTCAGGTTCAAGCACACCACCCACGGACCCGGCGGCGGCCCGCACTCCATCATCATGCTGGCCGAGGGCCGCCTGGTGAACCTCGGCTGTGCCACCGGCCACCCCAGCCTGGTGATGAGCGCCTCGTTCACCAACCAGGTGATGGCGCAGATGGACCTGCACGAAAACGCCGAAAAGTACGGCAAGACCGTCGCCGTGCTGTCCAAGCAGCTCGACGAGAAGGTGGCCAAGCTCCACCTCGAAAAGTTCGGCGTCAAGCTCACCCCCCTCACCGAGGAGCAGGCGGCCTACATCGGCGTCCCGGTGGAGGGCCCCTACAAGCCCGACCACTATCGGTACTAAACCCCATCCCCCCCCGCAGCGTAGGTGTGCGTTCCCGCCGCCTCCGGGCGGCGGGAACCGATGCTACGCAAGAAGACGCGCCG
>CAYFWA010000749.1:0-2302 GCA_964346625.1 uncultured Myxococcales bacterium | reverse complement strand
GCAGGCCCAGCAGCTTCCGGGCCGTGTTCACCCTTCTTCCCCACGCCGCGTACGTTAGCGTTCCCGCCGCCTCCGGGCGGCGGGAACCGATGCTACGCAAGAAGACGCGCCGCCTCCCCACCCCCTCTCCACTACCGCAGGCCCAGCAGCTTCCGGGCCGTGTTCACCCTTCTTCCCCACGCCGCGTACGTCAGCGTTCCCGACGCCTCCCCACCCCCTCTCCACTACCGCAGGCCCAGCAGCTTCCGGGCCGTGTTCACATCCGCCAACGGGCGGCCGATCCTCCGCGCATACTCGGCTACCTTACACACCAACGACGCGCTGCCCTGCGCGTGCTCCTTCTTGCGCAGGTAGACGTTGTCCGCCAGGCCCACGCGGGTATGCCCGCCGCGGCGAACGGCCAGCTCCGCCATGGGGATCTGATGACGCCCCACCCCGGCCACGCTCCAGCTCGACCCCCGGGGGATGGACTCCACCAGCAGCTCCAGCACGTCCCGCCGGGCGCCCATCCCGCCCTTGGCCCCCATCACGAACTGAAAATGGGCCGGCAGAGTAACGAGGCCCTTTTTCGCCAGCAGCTTCACGTTCTCCAGGTGGCCGGTGTCGCAAATCTCCAGGCACGGGAGTAGGTTGGCCTTGCGCACCTGCATGGCCACGTGCTCCATGAGCGGCTTGGAGTTGAAGTAGATGTGATCGCCCCGGTTCACCGTGCCCGTGGCCAGGCTGGCCAGCTCCGCGCCAGCCTGCAGCGGCTGGCAGCGGGTCATCACGTCCATTGAGGCGTCCCCCTCCGTGGACACCTGGATGATCACGTCGCAGCGCTCCCGGATCTTGCGCACGACCTCCTGGAAGACGTCCACGCTCAAGGTGGGGTTGCCCGCAGCGTCGCGCACGTGCAGGTGCACCACCGCAGCGCCCTCCACCACGCAGCGCGCCGTGTCCGCCGCGATCTCGTCCGGAGTCAGGGGCAGGTACGGGTTGTCCTCCCGGGTGGTCTCGTAGCCCACCGGCGCCGCGCAGATCAGCAGCGGCTCGGGCTCCCCGGTCAACCGCCGCCGTTCCGGTGGTACGGTATAGACCGCCTTGGCCGAGCACACCGACTTGTAGTGCGCCAACCGCGCCCCGGAGGCCGACTGCGGCGGCGCCGGCTCCAGGCTCCCGGCCACCTTGCGCGCGGTGAACGACAGGGTCAGCCCGTCCTCGCCCCAGTGAGCCACCTCAGCCGTGGCCTCCAGAAAGTCGCCCACGTGCACCTGCTCGGTGAGCTCCACCCGGCGCACCTGCTTGAGCACCCCCTCGTCGCCGTAAATGCCCATCAGGATCTCGGCCGCCATGTCGTTGAACCGCTCCAGCAGCCAGCTTCCGTCCACGGTGCCGTCACCGTGGTGGGTCGTGTTGAGGGGGACGCGGAGCTTGCTCGTGGTGTACATCGGGGTGGCCTCTGCGCGGCTCGTCGATATCGTCTTCTGCGACCGGTTCCGGCGTCCGGTTCCGGCGTCCGGTTCCGGCGTCCGGTTCCGGCGTCCGGAGCCGTCGACACCGATCGACTTCGGTGCTCTCGGGTCGGCCGACAATACCGCGGAACCCCCACCGTGATCCATCCTTGCTAGCGGCGCTCCTCGAGCAGGGCGATCACCTGCTTGAGATCTTCCCACACGGGCCGTTTGGCCTCGGGACTCCGCAGCAGGTAGGCGGGGTGATAGGTGGGCATCAGCGGGATGCGCCGTCCCTCCACCTCGAGATCGTGGAACCGCCCCCGCAGTCGCCCCACCGGGGCCTCGCTGCGCAGCAGCGCCTGGGCGGGAACCCGGCCCAGGGTGACGATCACCGTGGGCTCGACGGCACGAATCTGTCCGAGAATGAACGGCTCGCAAGCTTGAAGCTCGTCTGGCTCCGGGTCGCGGTTGCGGGGCGGGCGACACTTGATCACGTTGGCGATGTAGACCTGCTCCCGCGTCTGCCCCATGGCCGCCATCATCTTGGTAAGAAGCTGCCCCGCCGCCCCCACGAAGGCCTCTCCGGCCAGGTCCTCGTCGCGCCCAGGCCCCTCGCCGATGAACATCAGGCGCGCCCGCGGATCGCCCTGCCCGAACACGATCTGGATCCGGGCGGTGGCCAGCCGGCAGCGCTGGCAGTCCCCGAGCACCTCGCGCACCCGGGCGACCCCCTCGGCCCCCGGGGCCACGCGCTCCAGCCCCTCGATCGTGGCGAAGGGCGGCGGCGCCGCCGCCGGGGTGACGTCTTGTGGGGAGGGCGCTCCGGTCGGAGCGGGCGCCCGGCCCGGCTCGGGCGGCCGGCGGCT
>CAYFWA010000748.1:0-3848 GCA_964346625.1 uncultured Myxococcales bacterium | reverse complement strand
GTCTCCCCCGCCGCGACCTGGGTACCGGGAAAATCGCAGTAGGTGCGTTACACGAGACGAACAGGAAAGCGCTGTCTGATCCGGAATTACAGACTACAGGGGGCCACGCGCACCGACCAGGGTGGAATCCGCTGTCGATCGCAACTCGGCCTGTAAGGAAACTCGCGCAACCGAGACCAATGAAACAACCGCAGCCGGACGGTCCCCGTGAGTGGTGCCTGCGGCGTGCTTTCGCGAATGGTTCACAGGTGATACAGCACCTCGGCTCAGGAAGGGACACATGAACCAGTATGACCTCGTTGTGATCGGAGGAGGCTCCGCGGGTCTCACTGCCGCGACGGTTGGTGGACGGGTAGGCGCTCGCACCTTGCTCGTGGACAAGGAACGTTTGGGCGGAGATTGCCTGTACTACGGTTGCGTGCCCTCCAAGGCCTTCATCCGAGCCGCACGTGCAGCCCACGACCAGAGGAACGCGGAACGCTTTGGGCTCCAGACGAAGGATTTCAAGGCCGATATCCAGGCGGTTTTGGGGTACGTGTGGGACACCGTCGAGCGGATCTCGAACCACGATTCCCCGGAACGGCTGGGCGAGCACGGCGTTGAGGTGGCGTTCGGTGGTGCCGAGTTCGTTGCACCTGACCGGATCCGGATTGGCGGTGACCGCGAGGTCACGAGTCGCCGCACCATCATCGCGGTAGGCAGCCACGCAAAGGCGCCCCCCATCCCCGGGCTCGCCGAAGCGGGCTACCTCGACCACGTGAGGATCTTCCACCTCGAGGCCCTGCCACAGCGCCTCGCCGTAATCGGCGGGGGGCCCATCGGTCTCGAGCTCGGGCAGTCCATGGCCCGCCTCGGGAGCCAGGTGACCGTGCTGCAGGCGGACGATCACATCTTGCCTCGCGACGATGAGGACTTGACGGACGCGCTGCTTCAGTTGCTGAGCAAGGAGCTCACGGTCCACACCGGGGCGAGGGTCACGCGCGTTAGCACCGGGGATGGGGTGAAGCGGGTCCACTGCAAGCGAGGCGAAAGGGAACTGACTGTTGAGGCCGACGAAATCTTGGTCGCGCTCGGGCGCGCCCCGACCCTCGAAGGGCTGGCGCTGGAGCAAGCGGGTGTGGAAACCAACGCCACTGGAATCGTCGTCGACTCCACTCTGCGAACGAGTCAGAGGCACATCTGGGCTGCCGGGGATTGTGCGGGGGGGCCTCAATTCACCCACTACGCCGAGGCGCAGGCGCGGCTCGCCGCGCGGAACGCCTTGTTCAGGGGCCGCAGCCGCTTCGACGATCAGGGAACCCCCTGGACGACCTTCACCGATCCCGAGCTCGCCCACGTGGGAATGACCGAGGCCACGGCTCGACTGGCGGGGAGAAAATTTGACGTCTACCGTTTCGAATACGGGGATCTGGATCGGGCCATCACCGAGGGCGAGCCGCACGGGACAGCGAAGGTCGTCTGCGCAAATAACGGCAAGGTTCTCGGCGCCTCGCTGCTCGGACCACAGGCTGGCGAGTCCATCGGTGAGCTCGTGCTGGCGATGAAGTTCGGGATCTCCCTCGATAAGCTCGCCAGCACGATTCACGTCTATCCGTCGATGAACCGCATCGTTCGCAGACTCGGCGATCAGCGGTTCTTGGAAAAAGGTGTGAGCCGGTTCGTGAGAAGCGTATTCGGAAACTACGAGGGGAATGCATCAGCTTAGGGCTCGCGCAAGAATAAGTTCGACGCACCGAGGGCGCCGAGGCGCAATGCTGTCAAAAAGCGAGGAGGGCGAATACATTGACGTATTTAACCGACGAGCGATGCAGACAGCATTGATGGATCGGCGCACGAATGCCGAAGTTATTCTTGCGCGAGCCCTTAGGGAGCGGGTCGAAATGCGCGAGCCCTTATCGGCCGGCCGGCAAACCGGGGCCGTTCGACCAGCGGCTGGCTCCCGTGCGGTGGGCACGGCTCACACGGCTTCAACCATCACGGTTCAAGCCACGGGCGCAAGCAGAATCGCACAGGGGAATCACGGTCGCGCGTCGAGGGTACGGTCGCTGTCACAGCTACGGTCGCGGGAGCAGTCGCAGTCGCTGGGGCGCTATCGCCGTCGCGGTGGAGGAAATGGCGGTCGCCATCGCAGTCGCGGTCACGGTCACCATCGCAGTCACGGTCGCGGTCGCTTGGTCGCGATGGCCGTCTCGGTCGCTGTCGCAGGTACGTTCGCGTTAGAGTCTGGCCCGAGATACGATTCCGTCAGCCCGTCCGATGTAGGTCGTGCAAGTCGTGCAAGTCGTGCAAGCCGTGCAAGCCGTGCAAGCCGTGCTCACCGCACGGAAGCAAAAAACAGCTACACTGGAAATTTCCGATAGCTAACGGCGACCGTAACACCTGCCTCCCCGGGGGTCAACCGGTGCCGAAGCGGCCCCAGGATCGCTCACCGAGCCGGGTCCCCAACTTTTTCGCAGCTCCGCAGGCCGGCTCCGGCGTCCGGCTCCGGGGGCCGGAGTCCGGTTCCGGCGGCCGGCTCCGGGGGCCGGAGTCCGTTTCCGGCGGCCGGCTCCGGGGGCCGGGGCCAGCGTCCGGCGGCGGCTCCGGGGGCCGGAGTCCGATTCCGGCGGCCGGCTCCGGGGGCCGGAGTCCGTTTCCGGCGGCCGGCTCCGGGGGCCGGGGCCAGCGTCCGGCGGCCGGCTCCGGAGGCCGGGGCCAGCGTCCGGCGGCCGGCTCCGGGGGCCGGGGCCAGCGTCCGGCGGCCGAGAGAGGGCGCATGCCGCGATGGTGCCTAGAGCACCGATCAGTTTGGACGACGTAGCGAAATCGCGAAGTTGCGAGCAGATCGCGAGCGCGCCCGCAGCGACCGACCGAGCCGTACCCGTAGGCATCGGGTGCCACGCCTGGAATCCGTGCTCGCCGAACCCATGCCCGACGGGCGCCTATTGCTTCAGATCAAGGACGCGCCGTTCGATCGCCCGGTGATGTCGAGGTTCGCTTCGGATGGAACCTTGAAGCTGCTGGCGTACCTGACCGTGCTCCACGACGCGACGCCGCCACAGTTCGTGGGGGTCGAGGAGCCCGAGAGCTTCCTTCATCCCCGCCTGCTGCCCGAGCTGGCCGAGGAGTGCCGCGCAGCCGCCAAGCGATCGCAACTGCTCGTTACCACCCACTCCCCGTTCTTCATCAACCCGCCCAAGCCCGAGGAGGTACGCGCCCTTTACCGGGACGAGCAGGGTTACACGCAAGCCATCCGCGCCTCGGACATCCAGGGCGTACCCGAATTCGTGCAGGCAGGCGCATCGCTCGACCACCTCTGGCTAGAAGGTCATCTCGGGGTCGGAGATCCCCTCGTCGACGCCGGTTCGCCACGAGCCAAGGGGCGTCGGAGGTGACGGGCGCTCAGGCGGAACCTGGGAAGCTCTCGAGCGCGTACTGCAGGCGGCAGGCTATTTCAAGACCGGCCTTCGGAAGATCGAGGCGTCCCGCGCGGTGGCCACGCACATGGACCCGGCTCGAAACACGTCGCGTAGCTTCCAGCTCCTGCGTGAAACACTGGTGAGCCTGGCGCTCACATGAGCACCCCGCTTAGTCCCTTACCGAGCAAATTCTGCGCAGATCTGGCAGGACTTCTCCCTGACCCGTTCCTGGGTTACTGAGAGGATTTTGGCCGGACGGCTTGGTCCTTTTTGGTTCCGGCTACGCCGGGTTAGGGAGCGGGTCAAAACAAACTCTGCACTCGGGACGCCGATCCATCCCGGCTGGCTGCGTGAGCTCGCTTCGCTCGCGGGTCTGGACTGGATCATTCCAGCAAGCTGGAATGATCCAGTCACCAGCGGCTCATCGGTTAAATATCTCGCAATATTCGC
>CAYFWA010000747.1:0-3849 GCA_964346625.1 uncultured Myxococcales bacterium | reverse complement strand
CACGACCCGAGCACGACCCGAGCACGACCCGAGCGCGCTCGAGCCGCCTGCACCCCACCGTTGACCCACAATCCGAACCCGGGACATACTCGAGCGAGCCAGAGGTCGAAATGCGGGCTGATTCCAGTTACGCGCTGCGCCAGTTACGCGCAGCTCTTCGCGTCCTGATCCGGGGCGACGCCGCGAATTCCGCGTTGCGCCAGTTCAAGGAGAGCGGTGACTGCAACGCGGAGAGCCAGCGCTGCGTCTACGGCTACGAAGACATCGCCTGCGCCGGGGGCTGCGCGACGGGCGCCTGCGAGGGCCTGGACACCTGTGACGGCGGATGCGCCACGCCCCCCGACCCGATCTGCTCCAACCCGGTGACCCTGATCACCTACGCCGCGCCGGGCACATGCCAGGGTGGGGTCTGCACCTACCCCGCCACCGAGACGAGCTGCCCCCACGGCTGCGAGGACGGAGCGTGCCTGCAGGACACCTGCGCGGGCGTGACCTGCGATCAGCCCCCCGAGCCGGCGTGCGTAGATTCCGCCACTCTGCGCATCTACTCCACACCGGGGGTCTGCTCCCACGGGACCTGCGAATACGCCCACGAGGACCAGACCTGCCTGCTCGGGTGCGCCCAGGGAGCGTGCCGAATGGACTCCGGCTTCACCGCCCTCAGGGCTCGCGCAAGAATAAGTTCGACGCACCGAGGGCGCCGAGGCGCAATTCTGTCAAGAAGCGAGGAGGTCGAATACATTGACGTATTTAACCGACGAGCGACGCAGACAGAATTGATGGATCGGCGGCCGAATGCCGAAGTTATTCTTGCGCGAGCCCTCAGCATGTTCCGCTTCCTGGACACCCGCGGCGTGGCGCCGCTGGCCAGCGGCGCCACCACCTGCATCCAGGTGGCGGGCCCCCCGTCCATCCCCGCCACGGCGAAGGCCGTGGGGATCAACTTCGTGGCGGTGAACCCCAGCGGGGTCGGCCACCTCATCGCCTACGCCGCGGGGACCACGCGCCCCGACACGTCCACCCTCAACTACGGGCCCGGCGCCATTATCGCCAACAACGCCATCGTGCAGCCCGGCGCGAACGGGGAGGTTTGCTTCTACTTCCACGGTGCGACACACTTCGTGCTGGACGTGGTGGGCTACTTCCAGCAGTCCATCCTGGGAGATCCCTGCGCCGGGATCACCTGCCAGAGCCCGCCACAGCCCACCTGCGTGGGCGGCACCACCCTGGTCTCCTACGAGCCCACCGGCACGTGCATGAACGGGATTTGCTTCTACCCTTCGAACGCCGAGCTCTGCCCCTCCTGGTGCGCCGGGAGCGCCTGCGCGCCCACCTGGGGCTGGGGATTCCGCGGCAGCAGGACACCCCCATCACCCTGCGCTTTTGACCAGATCCTGCCGGATCTGGTGGCCCGAGGCTATCTGATCGGGCTGATCGGGCCACAGAACGGCTGGTCCACGGCGGACACGTCGAGCTGCACCCTCTCCACCGAGGTTCGCAACGACACCAGCTCGGGCGCAGTGAGCGCCGAGCTACGATTCACCAACTTCCGGATCTCGGATCAGTAGCGGCGCCTCGCCGGGATTCGCGGGGGCGCCTAGCGCCAAGAGGATGGAGTCATGCTGAAGAGACCATATCCAGTGCTTCTCGCGATCGCGCTCTGCGGGGTCGTCGCCTGCGAGGACGCCCCCGGTAACGATCACTGCGATCCTGACTGCTTCGGGCGCTGCTGCGGCCCGGATGGCTGCGACGGGATCTGTCCGGACATCTGCGGCGACCTCGGAGGCACGTGCAACGAGGACTCCTGCTCCTGCGTTGGCGGCTGCACGCCCGAGACCTGTGCCGAGCTCGGCAAGGAGTGCGGCTCCTGGCCGGACGGCTGTGACGGGACGGCCGAGTGCGGCTCCTGCCCCTCGCCGCAGATCTGTGACGCGAACGGGGCCTGCCAGGACTGCGCGCCTGACTGCGCCGGGCGCTGCTGCGGCTCAGATGGTTGTGACGGGATCTGCCCGGACACCTGCACCGGCGCCAGCGGCTTCTGCGACGTGAGCCAGTGCACCTGCGCGAGCGTGTGCGACTTCCAGCTCCACCCCACCACGCCCTTCCGCCGGCTGGACACCCGGAGCGCGGAGAAGCTCGAGGCCGGGAGCGAGAGCGCCCTCGAGGTGGCCGGGCGGGACGGCATCCCGGACAACGCCCAGGCGGTGATCGTGCGCCTCACGGTGGTGGCCCCCGAGGCCGCCGGCCACCTCACCGCCTGGGACACCGGCGCCGCGATCCCCACCGCGTCGGTGCTCAACTACGCCGCCGGGCAGACCACGGGGAACACGCTCCTCGTGAAGGTGGGCGCCGAGCAGAGGATCACGGTGTTCACCAGCGCGGCCACGCACCTCATCCTGGACGTGTTCGGCTTCGCCGTGGCGCCCGAGGCCTTCCAGCCCCGGACCCCCTACCGCCTGCTGGACACCCGCAGCTCCACCAAGCCCGCCGCCAACAGCCAGACCTGCGTCACCGTGGCCGGTGCGAACGGGGTGGACGCGGACGCCAAGGCCGTGGCCGTGGTGGTGACCGCGGTCGCCCCCGAGGCGGATGGCTCCCTGGTGGCCTACGCGGGAGGCACAACGGCGCCCGGGCTCCCCACCGTCAGCTTCACGGCGGGCCAGACCACGGCCAACGGGACCCTGGTGGAGATCGGCGCCGACAAACAGATCTGCGTGGAAAACACGGCCCGGTCCCACATCCTCGTGGACGTCACCGGCCACTTCGCCGTGAACGCGGCCTACCGACCCGTGACCCCCTACCAGGCGGTGGATGAGACCCACGCTTCGGTCTCCACCAACTGCTACGCGCTGGCCGGCGTGAACGGCGTCCCGGCCGATGCGCAGGCGGTGGCCTTGAACCTCACCGCCGTCGCGCCGTCGGAGTCGGGGTTCCTCACCGCCTTCGCCAACGGGACCCAGCGCCCCGTGGCCTCGAGCCTGAACTTCGCCGCCGGCGTGACCACCACCAACGGCGCGATCACCAAGGTCGGCGACAACGGCCAGGTCTGCTTCTACCAGCACGGGGGCTCCCGGCTTCGGGTGGACGTGGTGGGCTACTTTCCCGGCATGGACTCCTGCTGCACCGGGGTGACCTGCGAGAACCCGCCCTTCATCGGCTGCAGCGGAACCACCGGCCTGATCACCTACGGCGCCTCCGGGACCTGCCGCCGGGGCACCTGCGACTACACGCACTCGGTCACCACCTGCGGCTACCTCTGCCAGCAGGACTCCTGCGTGGAGGCGCCAAGCTTCCCCTACCACGACCGGACGGAGTGGCAGGACCCCAGCTACCCGGTGACGAGCAGCTCCTGGATGGACCTCAACGCTCTGTCCTACATCACGCTCCACTACATCGGCGTCGACGGCGTGAACCTCTCGGACATCCCGCAGTTCCTGCGGGCCGCCCAGCTGGACTACGTCGTGAACCGGGGCTACTCCCTGGGCTACAACAGCGCGGTGGACGAAGACGGTGAGGAGTGGGAGATCCGCGGCTTCGACTACCGCTGCGCCGCCAACGGCAACCAGGCCACCAACGTCCCGGGCTACGCCATCGTGCTCTTGCTGCCGAACACCTGGTCCGTGCCACCGACGAACCAGATCGACGGCGTCCGCAACCTCGTGGCCAAGATCCGGGCCACCGCCGCGGCGGCCGGGAACAGCGACTTCCTGGAGATCAACGGCCACCGGGATCTCAAGCCGACCTCCTGCCCGGGGGACCCGATCTACACCATGATCCAGAACGGCACCTTCGAGCCCTAGAGCACCGATCAGTTTGGACGTCGTAGCGAAATCGTGAAGTTGCTCGCGA
>CAYFWA010000746.1:0-3861 GCA_964346625.1 uncultured Myxococcales bacterium | reverse complement strand
GTGCCGTGGCCGTGTGCCGTGGCCGCGCGCCGTGGCCGTGTGCCGTGGCCGCGCGCCGCGACCGCGCGCCGTGACCGCGCGCCGCGACCGCTTGCTGTGACCGGGACGGGGAAGCCGGCGATTGAGCATCCGAGCGGGGAGCCGCATCGGGCCAGCGCGCGATGGGTGAGGGTCAGGGGCGGGAGCCGCCTGATGCGAAGACCGCCTGGGCCTCGTTGATGGGCGAGATGCGGCTTCTGAGATTTAGCTGGAAACGTATGGCCTGGACCAGGGCAGGATCGCAGGGCTGCTCGCGCAGCTTGCGGGCCCCCCGGGGGCCGACGCCGAGCAGCGCGCCGAGCTGCCTCGCGTCGAGGCGATCACCAATGACTCTCGCGGCGGCGCGGCGAGCCATCACCACCTCTGCCGACCGCCCCTGCAGGGCGGGCAGCGCGGCGGCCGACAGAGTGGCGGGCACGACGGTTTCGATGGCTTCGATGGAATCCATGGGGCCGTCGACGGGGCGCAGATCCCTGACGCCGTACCAGGTGAGCAGGTCGGCGCGCTGCAGACGCGGGACGGTGCGCCGCAGATTCAGCGCGGTGTATTGTCCGATGAGCCGCAGCCCGAGCAGATCCGGCAGGTTGCTGGCCTCCCGATACGGATCGGTGACGACACCGTGGTGAGCGACTTGCTTGAAGATGTAGCGCACGAGGTTGGGGGGGTGCCAGCCGTCGTTCAGTGGCCTGTTCCAGGCGATCTCCAGGCCGCTTGGTAGCGCCAGACGTTGCTTGAGGCTCGACCCGATGCGTTGAGCCAACTGCGAGCCGGCCTTGCGGGTGCAGCGCGCGTACAGGTGCAGGTGATCATCGGGTTGAGCAAAGGCGATCAGCCCGTCTTGGCGACCCTGCTGGAGGACCACCCGCGCCACGATACGGCGTTGCTCATCGGTCTCGGCGATGCACTCCTTTTTCTTGGGGCGAAGCACGATCTGGCGTCCAATCTCGCTCATGGTCTCCCTCCGTGAATGGTTCTCAGGGGGCGCGCGCCGCGCTGCGCTGCGCCCCGTGAGCTCTCGCGCCGCGCTGCGCCGCGCCAAATCCGGCGCCGCGCTGTGTCACCGCGCGCGCCGCGATGTGAGGGTTATCGGCAGCGTGGGCTGAGCGTTGCGAAGTTTTTTGCCGGGCGTGGGGCTTTGTCCGGAGCTGACAGCCGCATGGCCTGGTGGCGAGATGCCGCGGATTCGGAACCAAGTGGGGGACCTTTCCAGACAGGTGGTGAGGTTAGTTCCGCTTGGCAGGGCGGAACAGGGCTCAGAAGGGGCTCAGAGGGGGAAGGTTGGTGCGTTGGTTCCGTTTTGACGGGTTGACGCGGAACCAAGTGGAAGACCTTTCCAGACAGGTGGTGGGGTTGGTTCCGTGCCGGGGGCTGCGCGGCCGGGTTGGAGGCTCAGATTCAGATCTTGCGGTGGGCCAGGGACAGGGAGTTGGTGACCACGGTGACGCTGGACAGGGCCATGGCGGCGGCGGCCAGGGCGGGGTGCAGGTCGCGGATGATGGTGGGGAGCCAGCTCACGTGGTGCAGGGCGCCGGCGGCCACGGGGATGAGCAGGACGTTGTAGAGGAAGGCCCAGAACAGGTTCTCCTTGATGACCTGCATGGTGCGGCGCGACAGCCCGATGGCGCGGCGTACGCCGTGCAGGTCGTCGCCCACCAGGGTGACGTCGCTGGCCTCGAGGGCCACGTCGGCGCCGGTGCCGATGGCGATGCCCACGTCGGCGCGGGCCAGGGCGGGGGCGTCGTTGAGGCCGTCGCCCACCATGCCCACCACGCGGGGCCGCTGGTTCCGGGCGCTGCGGGGGCGGGGGCGTTGGCTCCGGGTGTCGGCGTCGCCGGCGCGCGGGTGCCGGGTGTCGGCGTCGCCGGCGCGCTGGTGCGGGGTGTCGTCGTCGCGGTGGCGCTGGTGCGGGGTGTCGTCGTCGCGGTGGCGCTGGTGCGGGGTGTCGTCGTCGCGGTGGCGCTGGTGCGGGGCGTCGGCGTCGCCGGCGCGCGGTTGCTGCGCCTCGCGGACGCGGGCCTCCTTGTCGGCGGGCAGCACGCCGGCCTCGTAGCGCTCGAGGCCCACCCGGGCGGCGATGGCGGCGGCGGCGCGGGGGTTGTCGCCGGTGAGCATCACCGGCTCGAGCCCGAGCTTTATGAGCTCGGCGATGGCCGCCCGGGCGTCGGCTTTCTCGGGATCGGCCACGGCGGCGATGCCCACGGGGTGGTCGTCCACGGTGACCACCATCACGGTCTTGCCTTCGTCCGAGAGCCGGTCGATGGCCACGCGGGTGCGGCTGTGCTCGGCGAGGTCGAGGGTCGCGGCGAACCAGTCGGGGCGGCCCACCCGCACCACGCTGCCCTCCACGGTGGCCTCCACGCCGAAGCCGGTGGTGGACTCGAAGCGCTCGGGCTCGGGCAAAGAGAGCCCGCGCTCCCGGGCGCCGGATACCAGGGCGGCGGCCAGGGGGTGGGTGGAGCCGGCCTCGGCGGCGGCGGCGAGCCGCAGCAGGTCGTCGGAGGCGGAGCCGGCCGCGGCGGCCGCGGCAAAGCGCTGGTCGGAGGCCGCGGCGGCGCTCGAGTGGGTGGGATGGGCCTCGGCGGCGGCGCTGTCTTCGGGCGCGGCGCCGCCCTCGCTGGCCGGCAGCACGATCCAGTCGGTGAGCACGGGGCGGCCCTCGGTGAGGGTGCCGGTCTTGTCGAGCATCAGCGTGTCGAGCCGGTGGGCCACCTCGAGGGCCTCGGCGTTGCGAAACAGGATCCCCAGGGTGGCGCCGCGGCCCATGCCCACCATGATGGCCGTGGGGGTGGCCAGGCCGAGGGCGCAGGGGCAGGCGATGACCAGCACCGCCACCATGCGGATCATGGCGGGCACGAGCTCCCCGCCCAGGGCCCACCACAGCACAAAGGTGACCGCGGCCACGCCGATGATCACCGGCACGAACACGGCGGCCACGCGATCGGCCATGCGCTGGATGGGCGCCTTGGAGCCCTGGGCCTGGCGTACGAGCTGCACGATCTTGGCCAGGGCGGTGTCCGCCCCCACGCCGGTGACGCGCACCCGCAGCAGGCCCTGGGCGTTGAGCGTACCCCCGTACACCTGGTCTCCGGGGGCCTTGTCCGCGGGCACCGACTCGCCGGTGAGCAGGGACTCGTCCACGCTGGACTCGCCCGAGACCACCACCCCGTCCACCGGAAGCCGCTCGCCGGCGCGCACCCGCACCTGGTCCCCGGGGCGCAGCGCGGCCACCGGGACCCGCTTTTCGTTGCCCTCGTCGTCCACGCGCAGCGCCTCGTCGGGCGTGAGATCCATCAGCTTGCGGATGGCCGAGGACGTGCGGCGCTTGGCCCGGGCCTCCAGGATCTTGCCCACCTTGATCAGGGTGATGATCATGGCGGCGGTTTCGAAGTACACGTGCCCGCCCAGCGAGGGGGTGACCGTGACCACCACCGAGTACACGTAGGCCACCGAGGAGCCCAGGGCCACCAGCACGTCCATGTTGGCCGCGCCGCCGCGCAGGCTCAGGTACCCGCCCCGGTAGTAGCCCCAGCCGGTGTAGAGCTGCACCGGCGTGGCCAGGGCCCACAGCAGCAGGTTGAACCACAGGGCGTGGCTCCAGGCGCCGAGCAGGGCGAAGTCCCGGCTCATGCTCAGGGCGAAAAGCGGCACGGTGAAGCCCACGCCCACCCAGAAGGCGCGCCGCTCCTTGGCCTCGGCCGCGCGCCGGGCCACGGTCTCGGCGTCCTCCACCGCGGCCGCGCCCTGCAGGCCGCCGGCCACGTCGCCCGCGCCGTCGCCGGCCACGTCGCCCGCGCCGCCGCCGCCCCCGCCGTCGCCACCGCC
>CAYFWA010000745.1:0-3877 GCA_964346625.1 uncultured Myxococcales bacterium | reverse complement strand
ATGATAGTTGCGGGTCTGCCTCCACGGTCCCGTGGCAACCAGGATTCACGACCACCTTGAATTCCGCGAGACCAGACTCGAACCTGGGATCGGAGCGACCTTTCGCGCGACCTCAATATTTCCTCGTGCCCGACGCGGTGGCGGGGAGGGCCGCGAGCCCGCAGCCGCGGGCGGGAGCCCAACGTCGATGACTCGAGCGAATCCGCCATCGCCCCCGCAGACCCGGCTCCCCCTCGAGCCCGAGCCGCGGCTTCTCACCATCGGTTACGAGGGCCGGAACCTCGAGCAGTACCTGGAGCTGGTCCGGGAGGCGGGGGTGACGCTGCTTTGCGACGTCCGGCGGGACCCGGTCAGCCGCAAGCCGGGGTTTTCCAAGCGACGGCTGGAGCAGGCCTGCGCCGCGGCCGACATCCGCTACGTGCACCTGCGCGAGCTGGGCATCGCCAAGGAGCGGCGCCAGGACGTGCGCACCGCGGCCGACTACGAGGCCCTGTTCGCGTGGTACATGCAGGAGGCCCTGCCCGCCCAGGCCGAGGCCGTCGCCCGGATCCGTGGCTGGATCGAAGACGGCGAGCGCGTGGCGCTGACCTGCTACGAGCGGGACCCGGCGCGGTGCCACCGACGGCTGGTGGCCGAAGCGGTGGTTGCGGGGCGACCAACGGCGCTCGACGGCGCGGTGGGCCGCGATGGGATCCAGCACATGTGAGGCGGGCGCCGGGGCGCCATGCCACGAAAAGCACGAGGCGTTGATTTGGAGAGAACGGGTACGCCCTCCCGTGGTCTCCCGTGATCAGGGCGCGTTGGTGAGCAGCAGGGTGGAGATCTGATCGAGGCCGGTGACCAGGCGGATCAGGGCGATGTCCAGGTCGCCGTCGCCGTCCATGTCCCGCACATCCATGAAGAACTCGCCGCCCAGATACGGCAGGTCCAGCGCGGGGCCGAGGGAACCGTCGCCGGCGCCCCAAAACAGCACCGGGCCGTTGCCCTCGAAGGGGGTGGTGGCGAGCAGATCCAGGTGGCCGTCGGCGTCCAGATCCACCAGGTCTGCCTGAGCAACGGTGCCCCCGGTGAGGTGCAGCGAGTGCTCGGCAAACCGGGGCGAGCCGCCGGTGTTCAGGTGCACGCTGATCACCCCCACCAAGCCGTGCACGGCGACCAGGTCCGGCCGGCCGTCCTCGTCGAGGTCGCCGCTGGCCAGGGCGTGGACGTCGTACTCGGTGGCGTAGGTCTCGATGGTCCCGAAGTGACCGGGCTGGCCGTCGTCGTTGTACAGCACGAAGACCTCCGGCGTGGGGGCCCGGTTGGACGTGAACATGCCGCGATGGCCCACCAGATCCAGGTCGCCGTCGCCATCCACATCCACGGCCTCCAGATAACCCAGCGTAACGGGCAAGGTCGTCTCCACCACCGTGCTGAACGCTCCGTCCTGCAGGTCCGACAGCACCAGGAGTCGATCTTCGGCCAACACCACCGCGTCGGCCACGCCATCCCCGGTGACGTCGGCCACGGTGGACGCGGTGGCGCGCTCCAGGATGTCGCTCTCGCCCCCCGGTCCCCGCAGCAGGCGGTGGGTGCGCAGACCACCGGCGCGCTGCAGCAGCACGGCGACGCCCATCCGGTCCCCGGTGAGCGCCCCGACGTCCTCGGCACCGTCCCCATCCCAGTCTCCGCCGGTGACGAAGCCCACGCCCCGCGCGAGGTCGACGCGCACCGGCGAGGCGTCCACGGCGCCGGATGGATACAGATCCAGCCGGTTGGTGCTCGATTCGTTCCCTACGCGATCGGGCGAGACCAGCACGTCGTCCTGGCCGTCCCCGTCGAAATCTCCCACCAGGGGCATCTGCTGGGCCGAGGGCTGGAACGGTCCGGTGACGAGGGCGTAGCCCCCGTTGTTATCGTCCCAGCGGCCCACCACCAGGGTCTCGCCGAAATCCACGCTGTTGTCGTACGCGACGAAGGCGATGTCGGGCACGGCTCCAGTACCGTCGAATGATCCCATGCCCATGTGGTCGACTAGGGTATGGTCAGCGGGCAACTCCATGACCTTGGGGGCGTCGTACACGAGGCTGAAGCTGTCGAATTGGTAAACCTCCACCTGGTGCGTCGTCCCCTCGAGCCGATGTAGCACCACATCCGGATGCTCGGCGTTGCCGCGTGGGGCGTAGACGTTCCAGACGTTCTGCTCGGGCAGGTTCAGATTGTTGGGCATCATCGTGTCGTGGATCCAGGCGTTGTTGGCTTCGTCCC
The DNA here is from genome assembly GCA_964346625.1 of uncultured Myxococcales bacterium. Classification (GTDB taxonomy): domain Bacteria; phylum Myxococcota_A; class Polyangia; order HGW-17; family JAJRWW01; genus CAYFWA01. Next base: position 1,630 of record CAYFWA010000745.1, on the reverse strand, counting down.
ACGCCAGATATCGCAGCGTGGGGACCAGGGGCATCGTCTGAATATCGACGTAGATCGCCAGGATCCCGGCGTCCTCACCGTAGTAGCCGCTGCGAAAGGGCACGGCGCGGAGGATGTCCGCCCCAATGTCTTGATAGCTCAGGGTCGGATCGGTGACGGTCCCCTCCACGTGCAGCACATGGCAGCCGGTGAGCGAGTTCGGCAGGTCGACCTCGTAGCACAGCAGCGCCTCCGGATAGCCCTCACCGGTCACGTCGGGCAGCCGTCGGGTGATGACCGGCGCCGATTGGAGATTGGGCCCCCCGGTCCCGGTGACCGCCGCCACGAAACCGGCGCTGTCCACCCGGCGCAGGCGGGTCTGATCCCGTCCGGCCACCAGGACCAGGCGCTGGGAGGCGTCCTGCTCGTTTTGCAGCAGCAGCACCGCCGAGGGCCGCTGGTCACGCGGCGTTTCGTGACTCGTCAGGTTGGTGCGATACGGCGCCCGCAGCACAGGGGTCGCACCCGGCCCACCGAGGTTCTCGAGGAGGGTGTGATCCACGAGCAGATCGCCGTCGCCGTCGTCGTCGAAGTCTCCAGCCAGGGCAAAGTCTCCGCCGGCCCAGTACCCGCCCGGCTGGGCGGTGAAGCTGCCCGTAGCGTCCTGGGTGAGCACCGTGAGGACGCGGTCGGCGCCCACCACGAAGTCCACCAGGGCGTTGCCGTCGAGGTCCGCCGGCAGCCCCGGGTAGGCCGACGAGATCACCGCGCCGAACTCGAAGCAGTGCTGGCCGGGATCGAGGATCCCGTCCCCGCACGCGGCGGGGCGACAGTCGAGCCGGCAGGCCCCGGGTGCGGTGTCGGAGTTGTCCGGTCCGTCGTCGCACTGCTCGTGCAGCGTCGGATCCGGGGACGGATCCACCACGCCGTCACCGCAGCTCGGCGCCTGACAGTTGGTGCGGCAGGCGTTGGGCGCCGCGTCGGAGTTGGCCGTGCCGTCGTCGCACTGCTCGGCGCTGTCCTGGACGCCGTCGCCGCAGAAGGCGCTGCGGCAGTCCGAGCGGCAGGCGTCGGGGGCGGTGTCGGAGTTTTCCGAGCCGTCGTCGCACTGCTCGCCGGCCTCCAGCTCACCATTGCCACACACCGCCTCACTGGTGTTGCCGTTTAGGTTGTCGTTGTCGTTGCCGTTGCCGCCGTCGTCGTCGCCGCAGCCGCCCCAAAGCGCTAGCGCGACGAGCGTGAAACAAGGCACGATGGCGCACGTCGATACGCGACAGAATCCGAATCGCATGGGCCCTCCCTTGGGTCGGTTTGTTCTCCGATCGAGCCTTTAACATATACCAGAAGACCGCCGCGGCAGTCCATCGCTCTTGCAACCCGGTCCTGCAGGCGCGCCGAGCACGCCGTAGGCCGTCTCCGGGACGCTGCGCCCGGGATCCGTCGACGTGTTTCGTACCCCATGCGGGAGCCATCGCAGGAATCGCTGGAGCCGCCGCCCCGGGGGACTTGACGATGGCCCGGATCGCGCCGAAGATCGGGGGTGATCATGCGTATCTGCCCGCCAAACGCACCCATGGGAGGGAGCCCGGTACCTCCTCGACCATCCTTGGGGCGCAGCCTTGGCGCCCGACCTGCGCGGAGTCCTTCACCG
>CAYFWA010000744.1:0-3883 GCA_964346625.1 uncultured Myxococcales bacterium | reverse complement strand
GCAGCGGCGCGTCAACGAGGCCTTGGGGGGGGGGCCTTGCCGCGCCGCACTGTGGTAAAGCGGCCAGAGCCGCGCCAGCAGTCAACATTTCATAAGCGCGGAACAAATCCCGTTGAGAAATTCGGACAGAGCCGTGTATTTCCGCGGGCTGGGGAAGGGCTGCGGACGACAGGTGGACCTTGATTTCCGCTTGGGCCTTCGATAGGGTTGGCTCTACTTGCTGGAGGGATTCGCGTGGCCGATGAAGATGTGACCCGTGTCACCAGTTTCGATCTCAACGAGCTTTCCGGGTCTGATAAACGGCAAACGGCGTACCTGATCGTACTGGCGGGCACCAACGTCGGGGAGATGTATCGGGTGGACAGCGAGATGTCCATCGGGCGCTCGGTCAACGCCGACATCCAGCTGATCGACGAGGGGATCAGCCGCAAACACTGCGTGTTGCGCAAAGGGCCCACCGGGAAGGTGGCCATCGAGGACAACCGCTCCACCAACGGCACCTACGCCAACGGGGAGCGGATCTCGGTCCACCACCTCGAGGACGGCGACAAGATCCAGGTGGGCTCCACGACGATCCTGAAGTTCACCTATCACGACGACCTGGAAGAGAGCTTCCAGCGTCAGATGTACGACTCGGCCCTGCGCGACGGGCTCACCAAGGCCTTCAACAAGCGCTATTTCTCCGATCGGTTGCACGCCGAGTTCGCCTACGCTCATCGTCACGACTCTCCTTTGACCCTGGCGCTGATGGACCTGGATCACTTCAAGTCCGTCAACGACACCTACGGCCACCTGGCCGGGGACTTCGTGCTGCAGGGGCTGGCCCAGCAGGTGATGCAGTCGGTGCGAGCCGAGGACGTGTTCGCCCGCTATGGCGGAGAGGAATTCGCGGTGATCAGCCGGGGTATCTCGGTGGAAAACGGGGTGGTGATGGCCGAGCGCATTCGGCAGGCGGTGGAGCAGCACGCCTTCAACTGGAACGGCACCCGGCTGCCCATCTCGATCAGCATCGGGTTGGCGGGGCTGCCCGACCCCTCAATGGCGAACCCGGCGGAGCTCATCGCGGCCGCCGACGAGGCACTGTACGAAGCGAAGCGCAACGGCCGCAACCAGGTCAAGATCTACCGGCCTGGTGCCCGATGATCGTCCCGGCGCTTCAAATCCGGGGCGGACGCGCGGTGGCCCTCGGCGCAGCAGGGCAGCCCACCGCGCTGCCCGAAGATCCAGTCGAGCTGGCGGCCGCGCTGTATCGCTACGGCGAGATCGCGGTGGTGGACCTCGACGCCTCGCGCGAGGAGGGCGACAACCTGGAGCTGATCCGACGCATCTGCCGCGTCGCCGAGTGCCGGGTGGGAGGGGGCATCCGCGACGAGCAGCGGGGCGACGCCATCCTGCGGGCCGGGGCGCGTCGATTGATGGTGGGCACGGGCGCCGACGAGGAGCTGCTGTCGCGGTTTCCGCGCAGCAAGGTCCTGGTGGCCCTGGACATCCAGGATGGGCGCGTGGTGCGGCGCGGCTGGCAGGAGGCCACGGACATCGACCCGCTGGAGCTGGCCCTGCGCCTGCGGGGCCACTGCGTAGGGTTCGTCTACGCCCTGGTGGGCCACCGGGAGCGCATGGAGGCCTCCGAGCTGGAGCGATTCGAGGCGCTGCGCTCGCGGCTGCCGGATCACAGCCTCACGGCGGTGGGGGGGTTCACCTCGGCCGAAGACGTACGGGACCTGGACCGCATCGGCGTGGACTGCCAGCTCGCCGTGGGGGAGCAGCACGACGTCCTCGAGCTCGCCGAGGCCTTTACCGCCGCCCTGCAGTTCGAAAAGGCGGGCGGGCTGTTGCCGGTGGTGGTGCAGGACACCACGGGGCAGGTGCTGGCGCTCTACCAGCTCAACGAGGCCGCCCTGCGCCAGAGCCTGCAGGAGGGGCACGCCACCTACTGGAGCCGCGTGCGCGGTGGGCTCTGGACCAAGGGGGAGGCCGCGGGCACGACGCAGCGGCTGCGCACCGTCTGCGCCTCGGCCAACCGCGACGCGCTGCTGTACGTCGTCGAGCCGCAGGGTACGCCCGAGGCCGGGGAGCGTTACAGCCAATTCGGCGAGATGTCCTACAATCTCCACCGCATCGAGGCGGTGCTGCGCGCCCGGCAGGGGAGCCAACAGCGCGCCACCAAGTCCTACACCTCCCTGATGCTGGCCGATCGCGACGGGGTTCGCCAACACATCCGGCAGGAGGCCCAGGCGCTCGCGGGGGCCTGCAACCCCGACGAGGTTCGCTGGGAGACGGCGGATCTGCTGTATTTTCTGCTGCTGAACCTGGCGCAGGAGGGGATCTCCCTCGACGAGGTCATCAAGGAGCTGCGCGGCCGCGGTGGCCGCAAGCGCTCCTGAGCTTTCCCGTCGCCCCCAGTCGACTCCGGGAGACGCAATCGGCGTCGGGACACGAAACTGGATCCGGGCGATGAGTCTCCGGTAGATTCGTATTCATGAAGATCCTGCGTGACGGTCCCCTGCGTCCGCGCCGGCGCTCTCCGACGCGGGCGTTGCGTCGAGAAGTCTCCGCGGTGCTGGGGGCCGTGCGGCGACAGGGCGACGCGGCGCTGGTGCGCCATGGCACCGCGCCTCCCCCCCTGCGGGTGGACCGCGCCACGCAGCGGCGCGCCTTTCGCCGCCTGGGCGCGGCCCAGCGGGCCGCCCTGGAGGCGGCCTGTCGTCACCAGGGGACGGTGACGCGCCGGCAGCTCTCCGCCCTCAAGCAATACGATGCCCACCCCACCTCCGGGGTGACGCTGTATCACCGCCGCCTCCCGCTGGCCCGCATCGGCCTCCTGGTGCCCCCCGCGCGCGTCTCGGTGCTGGTGTCCAGCGCCATTCCGGCGGCGGTGGCCGGCGTCGAGGCGCGGGTGGTGTGCACCGCGGCCGGCGAAGACGGCGAGGTGGCGCCGCTGATGCTGGCGGCGGCCTACATGTGCGATGTCACCGAGCTGTACGCCGTGGGCGGCGTGGCCGCCATCGGGGCGATGGCCGACGGCACCCAGACCCTGGCGCCAGTGGATCGGATCCTGGCCGACGGAGGGCCGGACGTTCGCCTGGCCCTCGAGCAGGTGCGCCCCCGCTGTGCGGTGGATCCGAACACCGGACCGCGGGAGCTGCTGGTGCTGGCCGACCGCACGGCCTCGGCCCAGTTCGTCGCCGCCGATCTGCTCGCCCACGCCGAGAGCGCCCCGGACGCCGACTGCGCCCTGGTGGCCCTCGACGAGGCGCTCGCCCGCCAGGTACAAACGCAGCTCCGCGGCTGGCTGCGCGGCCTGGAAAAGGACGACCCGGTCCGGCCGGTGCTGCGGCGCGCCCGCGCCCTGGTCGTGGATGATCTCGCAACGGCCCTGCGCACGGTCAACGAGTACGCGCCGCAGCGGCTGTCGCTGATGGTGCAGCGCCCCGACGACGCGGTGGCGGGGCTCCGCAGCTACGGCACCCTGCTGGTGGGGCCCCACACTCCGGCGAGCCTCGCGGACTTCGCCTCGGGGGGCCCGGCGCTGCTGCCTGCAGGCGGCCGCGCCCGCGCCCAGGGGGCCAGCGGGATTGCGGCGCTGCAGCGCCCGGTGGACGCCCAGCAGGTGGACCCGTCGGCCTATCCGCGCCTGGCGCGCGTGGCGGCGGCCCTCGCCGAGGCCGAGGGGCGTCGCCACGCCCGGCGGGCGCTGGACATTCGGATGTACGCGCCGCAGTGAGGGGTGAGTGAGGGGTGGGGGACGGCGGGGCGGCGCGTGGGGCCGACACCCGGGGAGCATTCAACATGCGTTGCGGCAGCGTTGGCTGGGGAGGGGGAGCGCAAAGCTTAGGGAGCGGGTCAAAATAAACTCTGCACTCGGGACGCCGATCCATCCCGG
>CAYFWA010000743.1:0-3888 GCA_964346625.1 uncultured Myxococcales bacterium | reverse complement strand
TCAGTCGGATACCTCACCCGCCCACTGACGACGATACAGCCGCTGATAACTGGGGTTCGACTCGATCAGGTCTTCGTGAGAGCCCTGCCCCACGATGCGGCCATCCTCGAGCACCACGATCCGATCTGCCTTGCGGAGTGTCGAGAAACGGTGCGCGATGATCACCGTGGTACGATCACGGCGGATCTCGTCCATAGCCTGCTGGATCAAGGCCTCCGTGTAGGCGTCCACGTTCGCCGTGGCCTCGTCCAAGACCAGGATCTTCGGGTCGGCCAGCAGGGCGCGAGCAAAGGCAACCAGCTGCTTCTGCCCGCCGGACAGCATCGCGCCCAATTCGCCCACCTGGCTCTCGTAGCCCCGAGGGAGCTCGATAATGAACGGGTGCGCCTGGGCGCGTCGAGCGGCGGCCTCGACTGCCGCATCGCCAGCGCCAGGATTCCCATACCGAATGTTGTCCCGAATCGTGTCCGCGAACAGGAACACGTCCTGCGGCACAATGGTGATCAGGCGACGCAGGTCGGACGACGAGATGTCGCGCACGTCGATCCCGTCGACCTGCACGATCCCCTCGTCCACCTCGTACAGGCGCGCCAGCAGGCGCGCGATGGTGCTCTTTCCCGCCCCCGTCGGTCCAACCAGCGCCACCGTTTCCCCTGCAGCCACCTCCAGGCTCAGATCTCGGAGCACAGGCTCCTCCCCATACCCAAACGTCACATTCTCCAGCGCGAACGCGCCCTCGAATCCACCCGCCGGCCGGCGCGGATCGGCGGGCTCAGGCACCGCGGGCTCGCGGCCCATGTAATCCCCGATTCGATCGAGAGAGGCGGCTGCAGACTGGAACGTGCTGTAGACCAGGCTCAACTCGCGCAGGGGTCCGAAGAAGCGCTGCACGTAACCGATGAAGGCCAGCAGTACGCCGATCGTGATCGTACCCTCGGCGACCCGGGTGCCGCCATAGCCCAGGACCAGGGCCAGACCGAGGGCGTTGGTGATGGTCATGGTTGGGAACACAGCAGCAAAGAGCGTGGCAGCCCGCAGGTTGGCGCGCATGTTGCGCAGGCTGAGATCCTGGAACTGCTCCAGGGTGAAAGACTCCCGCGAGAGCGACTGCACGACGCGCATACCGCTCACCCCCTGCTCGACGCCGGTGTTGACCTCGGCCAGCGCCTGCTGCACGTCCCAGTAGGTGCGTCGCATCTGTCTGCCCAGAAGGCCCATGCTGATCAGGACCACCGGAACCGAGGCCAGGGTCACCAGCGCCAGGGGCAGATCCAGCAACATCATCACTGCCACGATACCGAGCAACGACAGTCCGTCGTTAATCAGGTTGAGCGCGCCACTGGAGGCCAGATCGGCCAGGGCGTTGACGTCGTTGGTAAGCCGTGACACAATCTGGCCCACCCGCTCCCGTTCGTAGAAGGCCATCGACTGACGAAGCACCTGCGCCAGCAAGTCACGCCGAATGGCGTACACAACGTGCTGGCCCACCCAGGATGAGAGATACCCCTGCCAGTAGTTGGCCAGCCAGTAGACGCCGTTCAGAGCCAGGTATGCCAGCGAGATCCACGTCAACCCGCGCAGGTCGCCCACCGCGATGTACCTGTCCAGCGCCACCTTCGTCAGGTAGGGGGCAGCGAGAGTGGTCGCCGTGACGGTGAGCATGGCTACCAGCGCAAGCAGCAGACGCCGCCCGTGCGCGCGCAGGTATCCCCACAACATGCCCAATGCCTGCCGGTCCAGCTGCGAGAGACGGTACGTCCCTTCGTGCTCCCCTCCTTGCATCCGACGCATGAACCCGCCGCGGATCGTCATTTGCGCCTCCTTTCGATCTCCGGACTCATGACGGGCGCCGTGACCTGCAAGGCCTCGCCCTGGAACTGGAGATCGTACAACTGTCGATAAAACCCGTCCGCAGCCAACAGCTTCTCGTGCGCGGAACGCCCCTCCGTGCCGCGGGCCCGCTCGACGACCCGTCCGTCCCGGAGCACCAGGATCTGGTCAGCCTGCTGGACCGTCCACAGACGGTGGGCGATCACAAACGTCGTGCGCCCGGCACGCACCTCGGTCAATGCCTCCTGCATACGACGCTCGGTCTCCGCATCGACGCTGGAGGTCGGCTCGTCCAGGATCAGGATACGCGGGTCGGTGAGGAGCACGCGCGCCAGGGCGATGCGCTGCTTCTGTCCGCCCGAGAGGCGTACACCACGCTCACCGACGGGGGTGCCGTAGCCGAGGGGCAGAGAGCGAATGAACGCGTGCATCTGCACAGTTCGAGCAGCCCATTCGATCTGGTCCTGGGTAGCGCCGGGATTGCCGTAGGCGATGTTCTCCCCGATCGAGGCGTCGAAGAGGAAGACACTCTGCAGGGCAATTCCGATCGCATCGCGCAGGCTGGCCACGGTGACCTCTCGGATGTCGTGCCCATCGACGGTGATCCGCCCCTCCTGGGCGTCGTAGAAGCGCGGCAGGAGGTGGACGAGCGTGGTCTTCCCCGCCCCAGACGGCCCCACCAGGGCCACCATCTCGCCCGGCGCGGCCTCCAGATCCACATCGCGTAACGCCTCCGCCCCTTCCGGACCGCCATCATAGGCAAAGGTAACACCCTCATAGCGGACGTACCCCTCCACCGGAGGCAGGGGATAGGCACCGGACGCGTCCTGGATGTCCGGCTCCCGATCGAGCACGTCGAACACCCGCTCTGCTGCGACCAGCGAGCGCATCACCACGTTGAGCATCATGCCCGTCTGGCGGATGGGACGTAGCAACATCTGGATGTAGGACGTAAACCCGATCAGCGTGCCCAGCGTAAGAAAGCGGCCGATCACGCCAGCGCCCCCAAACCAGATTACCAGCGCCGTTGCGATGCCCATCACCACGTTGGCGTAGGGCATCCACAGGGACGTGATACGGGCGCTCTCGATGCTCGCCTCCCGGTACGCGGTGCTCTGCCGATCGATTCTCTTTTGCTCAAAACGCTCGCGCCCGAAGAGCTTGATCACCAGGATGCCGGCCAGACTCTCCTGAAGCCCGCTGGTCAGGGCGGACAGGGAACGGCGAAGCCGGGCCATAGCAGGCCGCACGCGTCGCGCGTAGATCCATTGCCCGTGCACGATCAAGGGGAGGAAGCAGACGTAGAGCAAGCCCAGCCGCCAGTCCCAGATGATGAGCACGACCAGGATGGCGATCAGGGTGAGCAAGTTGGTGAGCACAATCACCGCAGCGCGGCCGAAGAAGTTGCTAAGCACGTCCGTATCCGCCGTGACCCGCGACATGAGGTCGCCGGTCCGCGCCCGGTCGTAGAAGGAAAAGGAGAGCTGCGTGAGGTGCTCAAAGACGTCGTTGCGGAGGTCAAAGACGATGCGCTGTCCCGTCTTGGCGGCCAGGAACAATCGAACGAAGTCTACGGCCCCCTGCACCACGGAGAGAGCAAGCAGACCTCCCGCCGCCCACCAGATCCGCTCGGGCTCTCCCCCGAGAATATAGCGGTCGACGGAGAGGCGGATGATCCAGGCTGGTGCCAGCTCGATGGCCGTTGTCGCCAACGCAGCCAGCAGGACCCCCGCCAGGACGTCGGCATGGGGACGCATCGTGCGCAGCAGGCGGCGCAGAATGGGCCACGCCGGCCCAGAGAGTTTGGGACCCGGGCCTTTTGTGCCGCGCGTCGACCGTCCACCGTCCGGCCCCGACCCGGGACGGCCGCCGCCAGGGCCTCGGCCGGTCTTGCCGGGTCCCGCTGGTTTCCCCTTCGCGGCAGCGCCGGTAGTCTGCTGTGGCATGGGCACTCCCCTCCTAACGATCTCTACAGGCGACAAGACAACTGCCCCTCACGGGACCTGCACCGCCAGCACCCGCATCGGCTCCACGGCCAAGATGCTCCGCACAGTGCCA
>CAYFWA010000742.1:0-3891 GCA_964346625.1 uncultured Myxococcales bacterium | reverse complement strand
ATCTGGCGAAGTGGGTAGCGGCGCGCGAAGTGGGTAGCGGCGCGCGAAGTGGGTAGCGGCGCGCGAAGTGGGCCGCGGCGGGCGAAGTGGGCCGCGGCGGGCGAAGTGGGCCGCGGCCCACCCCTCGACGCTGCGCCGCGGCGTCCGATCTTGACCCCTCTGCCAAGATCGGGCAAGGTCCCCTGCGGACCGGCGCTCGGGAACCCCCCTCGCGTCGGCTTGACACGAGTCGACATGAGCGGCGAATCCTCAGCCTCCAAATCAGCGGACAACGCCTCGGATCGCTTCACCTATCAGGGTAAGGAGCTGTCTCGGCAGCGGTACCTGGGCAAACGCGAGCTCGGCCCCCTGGAGGACCAGTTCATCGAGTGCCCCAAGTGCTCGACCCCCATCCACAAGTTCGCCATCCGCTGCATGCAGTGTGGGGTCCAGCTCCGCGAGATCGGCAAGATCGACTCCGGGCCACGCGGCTCGGCGACCAAGGGCATCGGCTTCGTGATAGGCGTGTTGCTGTTCGCCCTGTCGTCCATGGTGCTGGGGGATCGCGGGACCGCGTACTATACCGTCCCGTCGGTCATCGGCATGGGGATCGCGGCCTTCGTGCTGGGGGTCAACGGCCTGCTGGGCTTGCTGTATTTACGCTACTTCGTCGGGCCGACTTTCTTGCGGGGTCTGCTCGCCTTCGGGCTGGGCGCAGCGAGCCTGATCGTCGCGGTCTTTTTGCTCATCTCGATGATCTGATCCACCGGCAGGTGCTCGGCGCCGCGGATCAACGTCGCAGGGCGCGCCGCGCATCCACGGCCAGCATGCCCCCGGGGCGCAGCGCGAGGTAGCGTCGCAGGTGCTTGCGGCCCGCGCTGCGCGCGCCGAGCTGCAGGTTGGCCATGCCGAGATAATAGTGCGCCAGGGCGAGCTGGGGATCGGCGGCCACGGCCTCCCGCAGGCGACGCCGCGCCCGTCGCGGCCGCCGACGCTCGTAGTCCACGATGCCGAGGATGGCCTTGGCCCGCGCGCAGTCGGGCCAGATCTCGAGCGCCTGGCGCGCCCGTCGCGACGCCGTGGAGAAGGTCCCCGCCTGCCAGAAGGCCTGGGCGAGGCGCGCGTAGATCCGCGCGCGCAGCGGCGGCGGCCGCCGCGCGGTCTGGTTGTCGCGCAGCGCGCGCCCGAGCAGCCGCCCGGCGGCGAGGTAGGCGTCGTCGTCCAGCAGCGCGAGGGCCAGCCCGGCCCGCAGCTCGGGGTCGGCCCCGAAGCGCTGGCTCAGCTCCCGGTAGACCCGCTCGGCGCCCCGCCGTTCCCGCTGGCGGGCGTAGGTCTCGAGAAGCAGCCGGCCCGCCCGTCGGGCCTCGGGGCCCCCGGCGCGCGCGGCCCGTCGCAGGGCCTTCCGGGCCGTGTCCGGATCGCCCTGGTCCTCATCCCAGCGCTCGAGGGCCAGCCACCCCCGCAGCCAGCCCGCCCGCTGGGGCGCGCGGGACTCGGCCTTGGTCACCCAGGGAGCCGCCTCGGCGAGCTTCCCCCGGGTCAGCAACACCTCGGCCAGGCCCAGCGTGGCCTCCACCGCGCTCTTTTTGATCGCGAGCGCCTGGCGAAATGTTTTCTCGGCGGCCTTGATCTCCCCGACCGTCAGCCGCAGGCGCCCCTGGGCCACGAGCACCGCCGGGTGCTTGGGGAACGCCGACACAGCGGCCTCGACCGCGTTTTTCGCCGCCTCGAGATCCCCGGCGGCGAGGTAGGCGCGGATCAGCTCGGCCCGCAGGCCCGGGGACTCGGGGCGCAGGCGCATGGCCGCCTCGTAACGGGTCACCGCGTCGGCGGCCTTGCCCTTGCGCAGCTCCAGCCGCGCCACCTCGCGGATGACGTCCACCTGGCGGGGGGCCTGGCGCAAGACGGCCTCGAGCTCCACCAGGGCGTCGTCGCCGCGGTCATCGACGATGAGCTGGCGGGCCCAGGCCAGCCGCACCGGCAGCCGACCGGGGTGCTCCCGGCGCAGGCGCCGCAGCAGCGACCGCGCCTCTTCCTTGCGTCCCAGCGCCCGCAGGGCCCGGGCCTCCACGAGCCGCACGGCGGCCTGGCGACGGGAGGCGGGGATGCGGCCCAGGGCCTCCAGGGCGGCCTTGGGCTGATCGCGCGCCATGGCCGCCCGCGCCTGCAGGGCGAGGGCGGAGCGGCGCCGCTCGAACCGCTCCACCACCTGGCGGGCCAGCCGCGAGGCCGCCTTCGGCCGCCCGTGGCGCAGCAGGTGGTCGGCCAGGGCCTCGGCCAGCGCGGGGTCGTAGGGTGGCTTGCCCTCGAGGGCGCGGCCCAGGTGGGTGCGGCGCTTCTTCGGTTTCCCCAGCCGACCGTAGCCCTCGGCCAGCAGCAGGTGCGCCCAGCGCTGCTGCGGGGCGCTGGTGACCTCCCGGGCCTGGTGGACGAGCCCCAGGGCGCCGTCGAGGGCCGATTCGGGCAGCGACGCGTCCTCGCGGGCCAGCCGGATGCGCAGCCCGAGCAACACGGCCCACGGGGGGCGCCCGTCGGCCGGGTCGCTCGGGGGCTGCGCCTTGGGCGCCTTGGGCGTCTTGGGCGTCTTGGGCGTCTTGGGCGCCTTGGGCGTCTTGGGCGTCTTGGGCGCCTTGGGCGTCTTGGGCGTCTTGGGCGTCTTCAACGCCTCGAGGGCCCGGGACGCCTCGACCACGCGCCCCTGCTCGAGCAGGGCCCGCGCCCGGCTGCGCAGCACGAAGGAGCGCGCCGCCTCCGACCTCACCCCGGCCAGCAGCGTCACCGCGTCGTCGGCCTGCCCCACCCAGCGCTCCACCGTGGCGCGGGCGTAGGCCACCCAGGCCGAGCCGCCGAAGCGCACCCCCGCCTGCTTGGCCAGGACCCGGGCGCGCTCGGGCTCGTCGGCGGCCAGGGCCGCCAGGGCGCGTCCCGCCGCCCGATAGGCGTCGTCCTCGCCGCGTTTTTCGTCCACGCGGTCGGCCGCACGTTGGATCCCGTGGCCGTACTCCACCGCGAGGGTGGCCACCACGAACAGGCGCTTGCTGCGCGCGCTGCCGCGATCCGCGGACTTGCGCAGCAGCTTGCGCAGGGCATCGTCGGCCCGCTTGAGCGAAACGTAGGTGCCCGCTTGCAGCCGACGCTGCGCCTGACGCTCGAGCTTGTCGAGCGCCTCGCTGCGGCCACCATCGAGCGCCGACACGACGATCAGCAAGACCACGACCCCCAGCACCGCGGCGCCCCCGAACGCCGCCACCAGCCGCCAGCGCTTGCGTAGCCAGCGCCCCCGGGGACGCCGGGTCCGGGCGGTGGTCTCGGCCTTCGCCGGGGTGGGCCCTGCCCCGGGCGCCGCTCGTCCCCCGGACGCCGCTCGTCCCCCGGACGCCGCTCGTCCCCCGGATGCCGCTCGTCCCCCGGATGCCGCGGGCCGGGCGGGCGCCCCGGGCGCGGCCGGCGTGGGGGGCGCGGGCACGCCGGACATCGGGCGGCCGCCGGGCGCCGCGGGCAGGGCGGGCGCGCTGGACGAGGGGCGGTGCCCGGGCGTCCCGGGCACCGGCGCCGCCGGTGCCCCCGGCACGGGGCTCACCGCCGGCGGGGCAGGCGCACCGCCGGCAGGTCGCAAGGCCGGAGGCGGCGTCGGGCGACCTGAAGATACTCGCCCCGCCGGCGGCAGCCGCGGCGCCCCGGCCGAGGGGGCGCCCACCCCGGGCGGTGGTCCGGCCGGAGGCGGCTCGAAACCCACGCCCGACAGCTCGGGCGGCGCCGGGCCGCGACCCGAGGTCGGCCCGGGGGGCCCGCTGGGGCCCGGAAGCGGGCGCCCCGCCCTCGCCGGAGGCGGGGGACGGCGCGGCGCAGGCAAAGGCGATGCGCCCCGACCCGCCGGCCCCCGCCGCCGTCGCTCGGTTCTGGAGCCCCGGA
>CAYFWA010000741.1:0-3897 GCA_964346625.1 uncultured Myxococcales bacterium | reverse complement strand
AACCGGAACCGGAACCGGAACCGGAACCGGAACCGGAACCGGAACCGGAACCGGAGCCGGAGCCGGCCTGCAGAGCTGCGAAAAAAGTGGTGGCCTGCTTCGATGAGCGATCCTGGGGAGGGGACGCGTCCGGGCGGCTCACTCCACCGGGGGCAGGCACATGCCGTTGGTCAGATCGCAGTAGGCGGAGCAGCAGTCCTCGGGGGCGGTGCAGGGGCCGCCGATGGGCTCGCAGTCGGTGAAGTTGGGCTCGCACACGCCGTCGGTGCACACGCCCTCGCAGCAGTCGATGTCGGCGGTGCAGGTGCCGCCCTCCGGCACGCAGGTGGCGCCGCAGTAGTAGTCGCCGTTGGCGTCGGGCAGGCAAAAGCCCCCGCAGCACTCGTCGGCGAAGGTGCACTCGGCGCCGTCGGGCAGGCAGGTGTCCACGCTGTCGGGGTCGTAGCAGCGGTGTAGGCCGAGCACCGTGGGCTGGCACAGGTCAGGGCCGCCATCGGGTCCCGCGGGGCAGCAGTTGGCCGCCATGCCCTCCCAGCAGACCTCGCCGGTGGCCATACAGCCGCCCGGCTTGGTGCAGCGCATCACGCCGGAGCTCTCGTACGGATCGCAGATCCCCGAGCAGCAGTCGCCGTTTTCCAGGCAGATCTCACCGATGGGCCGGCAACCGGAGATGAACTGGCAGATGGGGACGCCGGTGCCCGGGTCGGCGCACAGGCCGGTGCAGCACTCGTGAAAGCCCGTGCACGGCTCGCCCACCGTCTGGCACTCCGCCATCACGGGGCAGGTGCCGTCCGCTCCCCGCCGGTTCGGAGAGGGGAAGGAGAAGAGCCGATGAACTGCCAACACGCGCAGCAGAAGCTGGCGATCTGGGATCTGGGAGAGCTGAGCCCGCGCCAGGCGCGGGCACTGGAGACCCACCTCGAGCGGTGCCCCGATTGCCGTGAGGCCCAGCAGGGGCACGCGGCGCTGGCCGGGTGGCTCACCGAGTACCAGCCCCCCGCCCTGCCCGACGGATTCGAAAAAGAGCTGCACCAACGCCTGACAGAGGCTCGCCCCCACCAACCGGCCCCCGCGCGCGAGCCCGGCGCGCTGACCAGCGCCGGGCGCGGGGCGGCCCTGGCGGCGGGGCTGCTGGCGGCGGGCATCGCCATCGGCGCCCTGGGGCTGTGGGCGCTGCGGCCCGGGCCCGAGCCGGCGCCCGCGCCCGCGCCTCTGTCTCCGTCGACCGTGAGCCACCGGGCGCCGGGGCACGCGCCCCCCCTGAGCATGGCGCCCGCCGCCGGGCGTGCGTTCCCGGTGCGGCAGGGCGACATCGCGGTGGTCACCCTGCTGGTCCACGCCCGCGCCTCCCACCCCAACGCCACGCTGGAGGTGGTGCTGCCGGACGGGCTCGCCCTGGTCGGAAAAGGGCGGGTCGTCTATCCAGAAAAGCAGCTCCGCTGGACCACCGCGCTGCGGCCTGGGCTCAACCGGATCCGCGTCCCGGTGCGGGCAAGCCGCGGCGGCACGTGGCACCTGGTGGCCCGGGCCCACGCCGGGCAACTCCGGGCCCACACGAGCGCGCGGCTGGTGGTGTCCCCCTCTTGACGGGAGCAGGAGGAGACGAATGAAGATGAAGATGAAGATGAAGATGAACCTGAAGATGAAGATGAAGATGAAGATGAAGATGAAGATGAAGATGAACCTGAACCTGGTTCGGTCCCTGCCGATGCTCGCGGTGGTGGTCTGCGTGGGGCTGGCGGACATCCATGGCGCCCGCGCCGCCGATCCGACGGCGACCCCCGCGCGGCTCCAGATTCGAATCCAGGTGGACGCCACGCCGGACTCTGCCAACCTGTCTCGGTGGCTGAGGCAGAACACCCGTCGGGTCCTCGCCCAACGCGCCGCCCGCGCCCATCAGAAGGGCTCGCCCGCGGCCGACGCTGCGCGGCGCCGCGTGCGCCAGGGTGCGCGGACCAGTGCGTGGACCAACCGTCGCGCGGTCCCTCGGCGCCGGGCGGCCGCGGGCCGGCGGAACGCCTCGCCGCCCCGGTCACCGATGACGCGACCTGCCACGCCCCGCGCCCGGCCCGCGGACTCCGAGCGCCTCAAGGACGTGCTGCGACAGGGGCGCACGCGCCGGCGCGGCGCGTTGGACGAGGCGCTGCGGCGAGAGCTGCGGCAGCGCCGACGTGAACGGGAGCGTGAGCGCGAGCGCGAGCGCCAGCGTCAGCGCGACCCGCACCACAGGGGGGGCGGCTCGAGCAGAGGCCAGCGAGGGCGATGAGCGCAGCCCGCGCGCGGGGGCTCCATCGCGACGCGCGATTCGCGCTCTTCCGACCGTTTGCAATTCCAGTATGATGTCAAGGTGCGGCACCTGCTCTACCCAACCCTCGCGTTGGGGGTGATTTCCGCGATCCCCGTGGACGCAGCCCTCGCGAAGCCCGCGCCCCCGCGAAACCCAGTGCCCCGACGCGACGGGCAGCAGACGCGGGCGCCTGCGCCGCCGCGCACGCGTTCCCGCGCGGCCGGGGCGGACCTGCGCCGCTGCGCGGCGCTGTATCGCGACGAGCGGTATCGTCGCGCTCGGGACTGCTTCCGGGCCCTGGCGGGCCGCCCCGGACAGCCGCCCTCGCCAGTGCTGCTCTACGCCCTGGGGTACTGCCATTACCAGCTCGGCGAGTACGAGGCGGCCCTGCGGCGCTTCAGGCAGTCGCGAGCGCGACAGCCCCGCGACGGCGATACGCTGTTCATGATGGGCATGACCCAGGTGCGGCTGCGGCGACACCGGCGCGCCCTGGCCTCGTTTCGCCGAGCGCTCGAGCTGGGCCTGCAATCCGAGTCGCCGGCCGAGGCCCGTCGCTACGTGCGCCTGCTCGAGCGACTGATGCGCCAGGCGCCGGCGGTGGGTTGGCTCTATCACGCCCAGACCGGGGCGGGGTTCGACTCCCACCCCCGCCTCGAGGGGCGCGCTGCCTTGTCGGGCACCAGCGACGGCTCCTCGGACGAGGGCAGCGGATTCGCCACCCTGGGCGCGGGCGTGGGCTACCGGTGGCGCCTCGGCCGCGCCGGCCGCGCCGGCCGCGCCTCGGTCCACTACGCGCTGCACCAGCGGCTGCTTTTCCACGACCTGAGCGATTCGGTGACCCGGCAAGCCGGGCGCTACTCCGTGGAGCCTCCGGAGCTGAGCCTGCAGCACCACCGGCTCGGGGGCGCCGGGCGGCTACGCTGGCGTCTACTCGAGGCGGCGCTGGCCGTGACCGGTGAGCTGGAGCTCACCGGCCTCGAGTCCTTCACCGCCTCGCTGGCCGGGCTGACGGTGGCCGCCGAGCTCACCGCGCGCTGGCACCGGATCACCTGGAGCACCCTCGATCTCTCGGTGGCGCCCCAGTGGGCCCTGAACGACGCCGTGGACTATCTATCCGGGGTGGGGCTGTGGCTCGAGGTGACCCAGCGGCTGCGCTGGAAGCGCCTGCGGGCCGGGCTGTCCTACCGCTTCGCCCGCTGGTGGCTCGGCGCCCTGCGCCAGGACGTCGCCGACTGTCCCCCGGGGCTGTCGTGCATCCTGGAGCTCCCGTTTTCCCACCAGGCGCACCGGGCGCAGCTCACCCTGGGGGTCCGCGTGTCCTCGTGGCTGCGGATCGAGGGGTGGGCCTCGGTGACCCACCGCGCCTACGCCCCCGAGGCCACCTTTCGGGACCGGGACCGCGGTGGAGACGCCCTCACGATCCAGCGGGTGGACGTGCTCCAGCGCTACGGGCTGCGCCTGCGCTTCCCCCTCGGAGACCACCTGTCCCTGCATGCGCAATACCGCTACGCCCTGAACCACTCCACCCTCACCGAGGAGGAGACGGGCATCGATGAAGAGTATCAGCGGCACGTGATCCTGGCGGGCGTACGGTATGCTCGGTGATTCGA
>CAYFWA010000740.1:1348-3900 GCA_964346625.1 uncultured Myxococcales bacterium | reverse complement strand
CGGGATGGATCGGCGGCCTGAACGATCAGATAATTCGTGATCGGGGCCTAAGGAGGTACCCATGCGAACGCGACAAGGTGGAATCGAAATCACGCCGGGGGGCCTGGTGCTGGCCTCCCTCCCCATGCTGCTTTTGGTGCCTACCGGATCCTGCGGGCCGAAGGCCGGCACCTCGTCGGGGACCGAGCCCCGGCCCACGCCGGTGACGCGAACCGCGCCGGAGCCGGCGGCCCGGCGCGCGGCGGCCCGGCGGCCGGCCAAGCGGGTGGTCAAGACCACCCTGGCGGCGGTGGGCCTGGACCGCACCGCCATGGATCCGTCGGTGAAGCCCTGCCAGGACTTCTACCGCTTCGCCTGCGGCAAGTGGATCGAGCGCACCGAGATCCCCGGGGATCGGCCGCGCTGGATGCGCAGCTTCAGCGAGATCCACAAACGCAACGAGCAGGTGCTCAAGTCCATCCTGGAGAAGGCCGCTAAGATCGACGGCAGCAAGGCTGGAGGCGCCAAGGCCGAGGGCGCCAAGGCCGAAGGCGCCAAGGCCGGGGGCGCCAAGGCCGGGGGCGCCAAGGCCGGGGACGCCAAGGCCGGGGGCGCCAAGGCCGGGGGCGCCAAGGCCGGGGGCGCCAAGGCCGGGGGCGCCAAGGCCGGGGGCGCCGAGGCCGAGGGCGCCGAGGCCGGGGGCGCCGAGGCCGGGGGCGCCAAGGCGCTCGAGGCCAAGATCGGTGCCTACTACCGGGCCTGCATGGACGAAAAGAAGGTGAACGCGGTGGGCCTCGAGCCCGTGCGCAAGCTGCTGCGGATCGCCCGGCGGGTGCGTGACCGGCGCTCGCTGCAGCGGGCGATCACGGCGCTTCACCGCCACGCCATCTGGGCGCTTTTCGAGCTGGGCTCCATGCAGGACTTCAAGGACGCCACGCAGGTCATCGGCGTGGTGGACCAGGCCGGCCTAGGGCTGCCAGACCGGGACTACTACCTGAAAAAGGACCCGCGCTCGAAAAAAATTCGCGCGGCCTACCAGAAGCACGTGGCGCGGATGCTGCGGCTGGCCGGGTTCCCCAAGCGCCGGGCGCGCTGGGGGGCCAAGGTGGTGCTGCGCATCGAGACGGCGCTGGCCAAGGTGTCCAAGACCAGGGTGGAGCGTCGCAAGCCCCGGAAGATGTACCACCGCTGGGACCGCAGCGGCCTGGTCATGCGGGTGGCCAGCTTCGACTGGGCCCGGTATCTGTCCGCCCTGGGGCACCCCAAGCTCACCGCGCTCAACGTCACCGCGCCGAAGTTCTTCGAGGGCGTGAACCGGCTGATCAAACGTACCCGGGCGCGGGACTGGCGCCCCTACCTCGTGTGGCACGTGCTGCACGCCACCGCCCCGGAGCTTTCCAAGAAGCTGGTGGACGAGAGCTTCGCGCTCACCCGGCTGCTCACCGGGCAGGCGAGCCAGCGGGCGCGGTGGAAGCGCTGCATCGCCTCCACCGACGGCGCCCTGGGGGAGCTGCTGGCCCAGCCCTTCGTGCGCCAGCGCTTCAGCCCCGAGGCCAAGCGCGCCGTGGGCCAGCAGGTCAAGGCCATCAGCCGAGCCTTCCGCGAGCTCGTCGAGAAGCTGCCCTGGTTCGACGTGCCCACCCGGACCCAGGCCCTGGACAAGCTCACCCGCATGGCCTACCTGCTGGGCTACCCCGACCAGTGGAAGACCTACTCGTGGCAGGTCGAGCCGGTCCACGGGGCCAACGTGCTCGCCTCCCGGGCCCACGAGCTGCAGCGGGAGCTCCACCGCGTGGGCAAGCCCGTGGATCGCGGGCGCTGGGAGATGACCCCGCCCACGGTGAACGCCTACTACCACCCCCTCAAGAACCAGATGGTGTTCCCGGCGGGGATCCTGCAGCCGCCCTTTTTCAGCGCCAAGGCCTCTATCGCCGTGAACCTCGGGGGCATGGGCATGGTGGTGGCCCACGAGCTCACCCACGGCTTCGACGACCAGGGATCCCAGTTCGACGGGAAGGGCAACCTGCGCAACTGGTGGACCCCCAGGGTGAGCAAGCGCTTCGAGGAGCGCACCCAGTGCGTGGTGAAGCAGTACGCAAGCTACGAGGCGCTGCCCGGCGTGAAGCTCAACGGCAAGCTCACCGCCGGCGAGAACATCGCCGATATGGGCGGCATCAAGCTGGCCTTCCGCGCCTACCGCATGCTGCGGGCCAAGGCCGCGCAGACGAAGGTGGCGGGCGGCTTTACCGAGGACCAGCAGTTCTTCCTGTCGGTGGCCCAGATCTGGTGCGGCAAGGCCAAGAAGCAGTACCAGGAGATGGCCGCCAAGGTGGACCCCCACTCGCCGCCCCGCTGGCGGGTCAACGGCGCCCTGGCCAACACCCCGGAGTTCGTCCGCGCCTTCCAGTGTGAAAAGGGCACCCCCATGAACCCCAAGCGGACCTGCGAGGTCTGGTAGACCGCTCGGCCCCGCCTCCTCCTCCCCTCATCACGGTTCCTTCACCCCCACGCGCGGATCGCCCCGCGGCTCGGCCCCGCGGCTCGGCCCCGCGGCTCGGCCCCGCGGCTCGGCC
>CAYFWA010000740.1:0-1248 GCA_964346625.1 uncultured Myxococcales bacterium | reverse complement strand
TCGGCCCCGCGGCTCGGCCCCGTTGATCGGCCCCGTTGATCGGCCCCGCAGCTCGGCCCCGCAGCTCGGCCCCGCGGCAGGCTCAGCCGAACAGCAGGTAGGCCAGCCCGACCAGGCCCACGAGCACCGCGGCGCCGAGGGCCCAGGGGAGCCACGCCTGGGCGGCGAGCCCGCCGTCGGGCTTGGGCAAATCCAGCGACGCGCCGTCTTGCAGGCTGGCCTCCAGCAACCGCGCCAGCTCCGGCGCGTCGGGAATGCGGCGCAGCGGATCCCGGGCCAGGGCCGCCAGCACCACGGCGTCGAGCGGCGGCGCGACCACCGACGATCCATCCTCGCGCCGCGGCGCGTGAGCCGAGGGCGGATCCGGGTCTTGGGTGGTGACCAGCTTGAGGCGCTCGGCGTAGGTATCCGCCACGAAGGGGGGCCGGCCGGTGAGCATCTCGTAGAGCACCGCCCCCACGGAGTAGATGTCCACCGAGCTGTCGATGTCGGGGTTGGAGAACTGCTCGGGGGCCATGAAGGCCGGGGTGCCCAGGTTCGCCCCCGGCCGAGTGTGCACGAAGGGGTCCCCGCCGTACAAAAACTTCACCAGGCCGAAATCGAGCAGCTTCACGATGGGAAAGTCCGCGTCGCCTCCCACCAGAAACACGTTCTCGGGCTTGAGGTCGCGGTGCACGATGTTCTGGGCGTGCAGGGCGGTCAGGGCGCCGCAGAGCTGGACGGCCACGGCCACCGCCGCCTCGGGGGCCAGGGGGCCGTGGCTGCGCACCAGGGTGCCGAGGTCCTGGCCCTCGAGCAGCTCCATGGTGAGCACCGGCGGAAAGCCCTTTACGTGCAGCACGTCGTCGATCTCGATGAGGTTCGGGTGGCGCACCCGCTGGGCCACCAGGGCCTCCTTGTCGAAGCGCCGCATGGCGTCGATGTTCTGGCACAGCTCGGCCTTGAGGACCTTCACCGCCAGGGCCCGGCCGCTGGCCTGCTCCTCGGCCCGAAACACCGCCGCCATGGCGCCCTCACCGAGCTGCGCGGTGATCCGCAGCGGCCCCAGGAGCTGGCCCACCTCCGGGTTGAGCACGGGCGCCTGCTCGGCGTCCACCTCGGCGAAGATGCCTCCGCCGCCGCTCCCTCGTGGATCGTCAGTCATGGTCGTCGCCTCGGTTGCCTCCCGCGGGCCTCGTGGCTCGGCGCGCCAACCGCACCGCACCTCTGTCTGGCGCAAGAGTAGCGTGAAACGCCCCCGAAGGGTAA
>CAYFWA010000739.1:0-3907 GCA_964346625.1 uncultured Myxococcales bacterium | reverse complement strand
GCCTGCCGGCAGGCGGCCTCCAGGTCCTCGCGCAGACGGGCGAGGCGCTCGGCGATGCTCATCGGATGATCTCCTCTTCGCGCTCGGCAGACGGGAGGCCCGCGGGCCGCACGCCCCGGTCCAGCAGAGCGTCCACCACCTCCGCGAGGGGCAGCCCCACCACGTTCGTGTAGGACCCCTCCAAGCCCCGGACCAGGAACGCGCCGTGCCCCTGGATCCCGTAGCCACCGGCCTTGTCCCGCCCCTCGCCGGTGTCCACGTACCACTGGATCTCGGCCTCCCGCAGAGACTTGAACCGCACGCGGGTCCGCGCCATCGCGCCGGCGGCGCGCTCGCCGGAGCCCACCACGCAGAAGCCGGTGAGCACCTCGTGCCACCCCCCCTCGAGCAGCCGCAAAAAAGCGCGCGCCTGGTCCTCGTGCGCGGGCTTGCCCAGGATCCGGCCCTCGTGCACCACTACCGTGTCGGCGGCCACCACCACCGCCTCTCGCTCGGCGGGGTCCGGCGCGCGCCGGGCCGCCTCGACCTTGGCCACCGCGAGCCGGGTCACGTAGCGCTCCGGGGTCTCGTCGGCTCGCCGGGACTCGTCCACCGCCGCCGGGCGCACCCGCACGTCGTAGCCGCAGCGCCGCAAGAGCTCGCGGCGGCGGGGCGAGGCCGACGCCAGCACCACCGGGGGCGGCGCCGGCGGCGGGATGGGCGAGGGGGCCGGGCTCGACGCGGGGGGCCGGGGCGGGCTCATGGCGCCACGGTCCCGGCGGGCGCCCACCAGACCTGGATGGTGGCGTCGTTGCAGCCCCAGGCCAGGGTCTGCCCGTCCGGGCTGAACACCACGGCGGTGACGCGCTTGGGCTGCTTGGGAAACCGCCGCAGTACCTTCGCGCTCTCGGCGTGAAGCAGCCGCACCTGCCGCCCCGCCGATACCGCGATGAGGGCGCCGTCGGGGCTGAAGTCGGCCGCCCGCACCTTGTCGCCGGTGACGGTGTGGGTGCGCAGCGGCTTGCCGGTGGAGACCTGCCAGGTGCGCAGGGCGCCCTCGCGGCCCACCGAGCGCAGGATCTTGCCGTCGGGGCTGAAGGTGAACGACAGCACCCAGTCCTGGTGCCCCTCGAGCACCCGCACGGTCTTGCCGCTGCCCACGTTCCACAGCCGGATGGTCTGGTCGGCGCTGCCCGAGGCCAGCAGCGCGCCGTCGGGGCTGAAGGCCACCGCGTGCACGTCTGACTCGTGCCCCTGGTAGGTGCGTCGCCAGTCCGACGAGCGGACGTGCCACAGCCGCAGCCCGCCGCCGAAACCCCCGGCCACCACGTGCTCGCCGTCGGGGCTGAAGGCCACCGCGTGTATGCCATTGTGCTCGCGGATCACGATGGGCTCGGTCTGGCGGTTGTAGCGGTTGATGCGGATGGTCTTGTCACCGCTGCCCGAGGCCACCAACGCGTCGGTGGGGTGAAAGGCCACCGTGGGCACCCAGGCCTCGTGACCGCTGAAGGTCCGCTTCACCTTGCCCGTCTGCAGATCCCAGACCTTGACGGTCTTGTCGTAGCTGCCCGAGGCGAGGTAGCGTCCGTCGCGGCTGAAGGCCAGGCTCTCCACGCCGAGGTCGTGGCCCTCGAACCCGTAGCGCTTGTTCAGGGCCTCGTGCAGGGGCCGGGCCGGCCCCCGGGGCGGCGGTCGCTTTTTCTTCGCGCCCGCCGCCGGCCCCTGGCCCTTGTCAGCGGCCGCCCCCGAGGACGACTTGTCACCGCACGCCGTGATCCCCCCGGCAACCACCGCCGCCATGAACAGCCGTGAAACCACCGATCGAGTGCCCATGGCCCCGCAGTATTCCACATCGAAGCGCGCCTGCAAGGGGGTCGCGTCTTCCTCCCGTATCGTCGGGGTTGCCTGCTCTCGCCATCCGGGCGAAAAGATCAATAGGGCGCCTTGCACTTGTCGGGCTTGCCCTTGGTGGGCTTGCAGCGCGGGCGAGGCCGGGGCCGGGCGCGGGACCGGGCGCGGGGCCGGGCGCGCGGAGCCTTGCGACCCGAGAGCTTCTGGGCGGCGGCGTACAGCCGGCGCAAGCGAGCCTGGCTGGCGGTGTAGTCCAGGCTCTTGCCGAGCTTGCGGGCGATCTCCTCGGCGGTGAAGCGGTTGCCGTCGGCCCACAGGGTCTTGAGATAGGCGCCCACCTTCGGGTTGGTCATCCAGCGCGGGCCGAACCTGGCGCGCAGGTGCTCGTGCAATAGATCGGCGAGCTGGAAGGCCCGGGTGTAGTCGGCGGAGTAGAAGAAGGGGTCCACGTCGCTGAGATACCGCGACGCGTCCTGCTCGGACAGCGCGTAGCCGTAGGCTTTGGAAAACAGCTTCCGGTAGAGCGCCCGACGATCGGCGGTCTGCCCGGTGTACGCGCCGTTGAAATAGGACTCGGGGCCGCCGTGAAGCACGGTCTCGTAGATGAGCTTGGCCCAGCCGTAGCGCCTAGACAGGTAGAGGTTGTAGGCGAGGCGGTTCCGGATCAGGTACCCCCGCAGCCGCTTGGTCAACGGGCGCACCCGGCGCACCCGCGCGCCCTTGGGCAGCAGCTCGCGGTGACGCCCCCGCCGCACCTCGCGCACGAAGCCGTTGTAGCGGGCGAGCCAGGCCGGCTCCTCCCACAGCCGGGCGAACAGCTCTGCCATGGCCTCGGTGAGGCTGTAGCTGCCGAGCTGCTGGAACTCGAAACGCTTCGTGGTGGCCCAGGCGAAGTGCAGGGCGTGGCCGCCCTCGTGGAAGAAGGTGGTCCAGCTCCCGAGCCCCCCCGCGGGCTTGACCGTGATTCGAATGTCTTCGGGTACGTCGAGGGGAAAGCAGGCCGCGCGGGGATTTTTGTCCGGGTGCATGGCGTCGTCCACCGCGATCTCGGTCTTGGCCGCGGTGGACATGTCCAGGCCCACCCCCGACAGGAAGTACTCGAAGGCGGGGATCATCAGCACCTGGGGCAGGTTGCGCTCCACCTTGGCGGCCCGGAAGATGCGCGCGTGGTCCGCGCGCCGGACCTTGGACAGGGGCACGCCGAGGTTTTCCCGGGCCACCTCGTCCATGATCTGCCGAAACAGCGGCTCGGTCTCCTCGACGAAGGCGGCGCCCTGGGCGATGAGCCGGGGGAGGTTCACCCGACGGGCCTTGGCGCTGAGGTGAACGTAGGATTTGTAGCCCATCCACTGGGCCAGCTCCTGGGCGCGCACCAGCTTTTTCATCAGAAGCGGGTTGAGCACCTTCTTGCGCACCGAGGACAGGGCCGCCACGATGCGGGCGCGCCGCTTGGCGCTCTTTTCTCGAGACAGCAACACCGGGAGCTGCCGGTAGCCCACCGGGAGCTTGCGCCACGGCAGCTCGACCTTGGCCCCCAGCGCCGCGGCGGCGATGTCGTCGTCCAGTGCCGCGGTCTTGCGCTCGATATAGGCCATGGCCAGGTGGTCGCGCAAAAACTCGGTGGCCTTCCGCTGGGCGGGATTGGTGATCTCGGGCAGACACTGCTTGATAAAGGCCAGAGTCCGCCGGGAGATGAGCTGCTCGCGGCCCACGTACAGCACCTTCTTCATGGACTTCTCGCCCCGGGTCCGGGCATACCAGCCCACCAGCTCCGACAGGTGGATGTGCGCCTCGAGCTGGCGCCGGATGATCTCCAGCCCCCGCTCGCAGGAGTAGGGCCACGCCCGCTCCGCCTTGCGGCGCACCCGCACCCGCCGCGGCGCCTCGGGCTGGGGCGGCGGCACCACCACCCGCGCCCGCGCCCGGGGGGGCGCCTGGCACTCGCGCTTGGGACAGCAGCCCGGCGCCGAAAGCGCCACGGCGGCGAGGCCGAGCACCGGGATGAGCAAAAACCACGACGGGCTACGAGACAGGGGCAGGGGCAGGGGCAGGGGCAGGGGCAGGGGTTGCCCAAGAT
>CAYFWA010000738.1:0-3912 GCA_964346625.1 uncultured Myxococcales bacterium | reverse complement strand
CCCGGAGGCCACGCAAGGCGCCGTAACCGACCACGCCGCCACCGACCACGCCGCCCCCCCGGGCGACACCGTCGAGATCGATGCCCAGGACGAGGAGGCGCCGGCCGATGCCTCCGCGGCCACGTCGCGCTCGGGGAGCCAGCCCTGAGCGACGCTCCCCTTCCTCTTCGGGGCGCTACCAGGAAGCGCCCTCGGATGCCCACCAAGAGCCACGGTCAGCTCGTCGAAGAAGGCCTCGAACTCGCAGCGCGGATCGTAGAAGATCACGACGCGGCGCTTGAGGAGCTGCTCGCCGAGCTGCTGGCAGAGGTACCGGTGAAAAGCGTGCATCAGACTCGAGTTTCGCCCTTTTTTCCTGCTGCGAACGGCCGAAATCGCCCACGACTGCGTTGCTCGGCTGGCGTCACGTGAATCACGAAGACTGCTCCAGAGACCGGCGATACTGTGTCCAGCGCACCCAGAACCGGTCCACGTCGCTCAGGGCGTCTCGAAGAGCTTGGTCGACGTCCTCAACCTCTGCCGGATCCGGCGCCTCCTTGCGCAGTAGTTCGAGTGCCTTCGTTATCGCTGCCTCAGCCGCCATTGACCTCGGCTCCTTCAGGTCGAACACCGAAGAGGTCAGCCACGCGTTGACGTCGCCACGGCGGCGCCATGGGAACTCGTGAAGCTCGACCCTTCCATCGCGGAGGTCGAGTTCCCAGACCGCGTCCCGCTTGTCATCAAACCGGGTCTCCACTGAGGCAAGCACGAGTGGGGAGTGAGTCGCAGCGATGAGCTGAACTGGAACGTCGTGCTCGCCGGTCAGCGCCTCCATCACATCGAGCAGCGCCGGTACGATGCGACGCTGCCACTCCGGATGCAGATGCGCCTCAATCTCATCGATCAAGAAGATGATCTCGCTTGACGGCTGGTCTCCCCGCAGTGCGGCGGATGCGAGGTGTTCTTGCCACGTCCAGACCAGAAGATAGGCCAGCGCGACGATGCGTCGAATCCCGGCCGAGGCGTGGACGAGCGCCACTTCTTGTCCATAGGGCATCTTGATCGTCGGGTGCTTCCGAGCATCCCGCAGCGAGAGTTTCACCAGGCTGCCAGGTTCCAGGGGTTCGTCCGCGGAAGGCGCCAGCGTCCGAAGCACGCGTCGCAGTTGGTCGAATGCCTCGCCTCCTTCGAGCTGCCAGTTCGCCCAATCCGCGATCAGTCCATTGCAGAACTTGATGGGCTCGTCAGCCGGCAGGCCATCCCATACGTCTTCAGGTGAGAACAGGTAGGCCGACTGACGTTCGGGGTCATCTCCCTTCCAGTAGTTTCGCGCTGGATCCCAAACCGAGAATCCGCCGTCCACCTGCGCGTATACGACCAGGCCCGGAATTGGCGGGCGCCCCTTCTTCAAGGGCCACTCCTCTCGGGCACGGTCGAACTTGCTGACGTGATGGTGCGGTTTCCCGCTCTTCGTTCTGTACTGGTACTCGATCTGGGGCTTCGCGGGTGGGCGATGTGGAAGGATCATCGTCCGGGCCCAGGTCCGCGTGAGCGCCCACCACGCAGCGTCGAGGAGGAAGGTCTTGCCGAGGCCATTGTCGCCCGCCAAGAAGTTGATCCGCGCCTTGAACGCGATCTCCATCAGGGGCGCTGGGCCGACGTTGTTGAACTTGAGCTGCTCAAGCATCTCCGCCTCCAGAAAGGTGGTAGCGCGTCCCGCGAGCCGCGCCGGTCTTGGTGATGGCGCCCTGAGCCAGCAGCGTGCTGATGGCGGCGGTCCACTCGCTGGTGCTGATCCCGGTCGCATCCACCACGTCCGACTTGCTGGCGCCATCGTTCGCCGCCGCGATCGCCTGTTTCACCGCATCGAGGACCTCGTGGTCCACGCTCGACCCGGTCGCCGAGGCGCCGGTTCCAGCCGAAGACGGGGCAGTAGTCCGGGGGCTGGACGAGCGACGGCTACGACCTCCACCACGACGTCCGCGCGAGGGCTTGGCGGGAGCGGGTGCTCGCAGCAGGTCGTCGAGGGCCGACTTGACCGCCGCCGAGATGCGCTCCTCGATGAGCCGCTCGACCACGTCCCTGGAGGCCGCCTTCGGCTGCCACTTGCCGACGAACGTGAAGAACGCGAACAGGCCGAAAGATATCATGGCCGATCGAAGCCTTCAACGGCCAGCGAGAGTCGCCGAGAGTCGCCGAGAGTCGATGAAAGCCGATGAGGTCGGGCTACTCGGTGGGGCGGATCGAAGCCCAGCTCCCCCGCTGCTCTGCCCACACCGGGCTCGCCAGGACGCGGCGGAGGTCGCGCTCGCTGACGGGCTCGCGGCCGGGCGGAACACGTCTTCACCACCGGTGGTTCCCTCACCGGCCAGCCGGTCCGGTAGGCCCACCGGTGCTGAAGGCGTGAACCCACGTCGCCTTTTGTCAACAGGTCAACAGGTTGTCGACAGGACCCCGGGGCCGCGACGCGCCGGGGATCAGCTTGCGGCGGCCTGAGCCGAGACGAGCTGCTGCAGGTAGGCGCGCTGCTCGGCGGTGACGTCCACGAACTGGATGCCGGCGAGGAAATCCAGCGGTCCCTTCATGCGGCTCCAGACCACCAGCCCCATCACCTGCAAGGGCACGGTGGTCTCGTCCTCGATGTCGTCCACCACCACGAACAGCTCCATGTTGAGCCGAGCGCCCTCGGGCAGGGGCCGCTCGGTGCCCACGCCGACCCCCCCGAGGCTCAAGTCGCGGGTCACCGCGGTGATGGTCTCGTGGGTCTGCAACGTGAGGTCCGCGCTCACGCGGATCTCGTAGCGGGGGTGGGCGCGGGTGTCCGTCATCCGAACAGGCCTTTCTCGTCGTCGTCCTCGTCGTCGTCCTCGTCGTCGTCCTCGCCCTCCTCGCCCTCCTCGCCCTTTTCCTCCTGGCCTTCCGCGACGTGCACGCCTTCTGCCAGGAAGTTCAAAAACATCATCAGGTAGTCCCGGATCTCCGCATCCTGGGTGCCGAAGGCGGCGCCGATCTGGTAGCCCTCGTCGGTGGGCGTGCACCAGGCCACGATGCCGGAGAGCACCAGCGGCTCGGAGAAGGTGTTCTCCCCCAGCACCAGGGTGAGCGAGCAGGAAAACGAGGAGCCCACCCTCAGCGGCTCGGAGATGACGAAGCACACGCCCCCGCGGCTCAGATCGCGGGTCGTGGCGTCATAGGTCCGGCTGTCTGCCGAGACCTCGGCGTCCACCTCCACGGCGAACCGCTCGTGTTGTCGTCGCCCGAGCTCGATGCCGTCGTCTTCAATGGCGGTCATGATCGGGTGGTGACTCTCCGGACGTTGGTACAGGCTCTCGCCCGCGAGGGGGCGGGTGGCCCGCTCGCGGTCTGGGGGATCTGCCGTGCTCTCGTCATCGCTTCCGTCCCGCCCGCAGCGCGCGGCGGAATCTTCCTCCGGTCAAGGCATCGAGGGCCGCCGTGAGCTCGGCGATCCGCAGCCGCCGGCGCACGGCCTCCTGCGCCCGGCGAGCTGGCTGGATCAGGGCCTGAAGCTGCAAGCGGCGGCGCTCGAAATACAGGCGGGTGACCGTGGTCACGACCTGCTCACGGAGCTCGGTAATCCGCTGCGCTTCGCGAATCACTTTAAGCGTATTCGGATCGAAGATCAAGCGAGGGAGATCCCAGGACATCCTGATCTCATAGGCGATTTGGTGGGTCGCGCCGGCCCGCAGGGCGCTGGCCGATCCCACCTCGCGATCCAGGTTCCGATCCCGGCGCTGCTGGCCGCCGAGCCCGAGCCGGAGCCGGGGGAGCCAGGCCGCGTGGCGGGCCCCCCGCAGCCAGCGGCGGGGGGGGGGGGGGGCGGGCCCGGGGGGGGGGTGCCCTTGTCGGAGCCGGTAAACCCCCTTCCACCGCGCGGGGGCGAGGCCCTCCGGCACGGGCGCTCCCGCCGCGACG